>NZ_JROZ02000004.1 GCF_000765665.2 Helicobacter sp. MIT 05-5293 | reverse complement strand
AGAGAATGTAGAGATTGCTAATGCAAGCTCTGAAATCAGTGAGAGAGTAGATAAGGTTGCTAAAGATATTTTAGATGATGTGAATAAGAAGAGGTTTTAATAAGGATACAATGGTTTCTTTGGGGATTCTAAAAACTTAGATTCTGTCATGGACTACAGAAACCTAAGTCGGTGCAGTTTAATGAAGTTGAGATGCTATGTGAGCGTTTTTTTTTTTTTTGATATAATCTTGACTTTTAAAAATATGATATAGGGAGGTTTTAATGAAAAAATGGCTTTATGACAATTGGATGAGGGCAACTCCGTTCTTGGCAATTTATACATTTATCTTGGTTTTTTTGTATGTGAGAGATGCGAATTATGCGCTATATCTGATATGGCTACAAGGTATTATTTATTGGATTCATGAATTTGAAGAGTATATTTTGCCGGGTGGATTCTTAGAATTTTTTAATCGCAATATGATGAGTTCCAATCAAGCCGAATATCCATTGAGTAAAGTTGGGTCTTTTTGGATTAATATTCCACTTGTTTATTTCGCTATGCCTTTTTCGGCGGTTATTGCGCATTTTTTTGGTCTTGAATGGGGCTTATGGACGGCATATTTTTCATTTTTAAATGCGTTTGCCCATGTGGTGATGTTTTTTAAATTTGGACGCAAATATAATCCCGGGCTTATAATCAGTATATTGCTTAATATCCCTGTTGCGATTTATATGATATGGTATTTCTTGTCAAACGATCTTGTATCTTTTAATGTCAATGTTATCAGTATTATTGTTGCGATTTTGGCTCAAGCGTCAATGATGATTTATGGCTTTGGTTTTCTTAAACCTAAAATGGAAAAAGACGCCATATGCAAATAATTTTACTTCTTAATGGGCTAGGGAATGTTTCAGATTCTGTGAGGCAAACCTAGCCTTTATTTTGTCTATGCCTCACCACTTTTAGGAGTATCAAGCGATTCTTTAGTCATTTGTTTGCGATAAATACGAAGCAATGAAATAAATAAAGCAGTAATTGCAGGTCCAAGAATAATCCCCCAGAATCCAAAGCTTGTAAGCCCAGCTAAAATCGCGAAAAATATGACAAGCTCATTGATTCTCACTGATGTTTTGAGAATCTTTTTGTTTATGATGCCAATCAAAATAGGCTTGATGATATTATCAATAAACACCGCACAGATAGACAAGGCATACAGAGCGATAATGATTGCATTTTTCGTGTGTCCTAGATAAAATTCATATCCAGCCAAAGGCAACCACACAAGCCCTCCTCCTACAACAGGGACAAGCGAGGCAAAGCCATAAAGTGCGCCAAAAAATGCTCCGTCATACCCAAAAAATGCAATCATCACACCAAACGCAAAGCCTTGCAAGACGATATTGACAAGTGAAGTATAAAATACGACTTTAATCACACTTGTTACTTCGTTTAACACATCTGTGGTTTGGGTATTTTCAAAAGGAATGAGAGCCAAGATATACTCATAGGCTTGTTTCCCATACAAAAAATAAAAGAATAAAAACACCACAATAAAGCCGGTATCAATGATAAAATTGAGACTTGATTTTCCAAGTTGTGAGCTAAAATTTAAACCATAGCTTAGAATCGATGAGGCAGAAATATTGCTTAGCACATCTGCGACTTTGCGCTCGATTTCGGGGAATGAAACAAACAATGAGAGAATCTGTGTTTTTGTGCCTTCTATAAAATGCGTAAAATCCGTGGGATTGATCTCTGTGGCAGAAACCACGATAGATTTTATCAAAAAGAAAAAGGGCACGACTAAAAGCAGGACGAGTATTGCAACACTTAATAAGGCAGCTATGATAGGGAATCGAATATGTTTGGAGATGAAGTTATGTAGCCCGTAGGTCGCGATGCAGATGAGAAGTGCAATCAGTATGTCCATTAAATAGATAGCATAGACATAATACATCAAATATGCTGCTGCTCCAAACGCAAGCCAAAAGAAAGTAATTGCTCTCAATAAAATCCTTCGCTAAATAATTGAAGCGGATTCTATCAAAATTAAGCTACAATATGGTTATAAAATCTAATCAAAGGGATAGAATGCCTCCGTTGTCTTTGCACAAATTTAATGTTAGAGAGATTTATACATTGTGTGATTGTATTTCTCCTTTTGCCACACAAGAATCATGGGATAATAGCGGTCTGAATCTAGGTTCTATAGAATCTTCTTGCAACTCGCTTGTTGTGTGTCTGGAGCTTACTTATGAGATTGCCCTTAGGCTCTCTCCCAAGACGCTTGTCATCACGCATCACCCGCTTTTTTTCCGCCCTCTTAAAAATTTTATTTATGAAACTTATCCTGCTAATATTGCGCAAATCTTGATTCAAAAAGAATGTTGCGTCTTAAGCCTTCATACGAATTTTGATAAAAGTCATTTAAATGCTTACCTTACGCATCAAGTGTTGGGATTTTCGCATTTTAAACCTGATGACAATGAGTTGATGATGCAAGGGAAGCTAGAGCCTGTGAATCTTACTACGCTCGCCCAGCAAGTCAAGCAAAAGATTCACGCTCCTTTGGTTAATTTTGTCAAAGCAGAGAAAGATTCTAAAGATGATATGATTTCTTATGCTTATGTCGTGTGCGGGAGTGGTTGCTCACTGATGTATGACATTACTCATAAAGATAATGTATGTCTTATTACTGCAGATATTAAGCATCACGATGCGATGATAGCGAAAAGTATGGGGTTAAGTTTGATTGATATGGGGCATTATGAGAGTGAAAAATATTTCGTGCAAATTTTTGATTCTATTTTGCAAAATGAAGGATATAACGCTATAATTACGGATTGTAAAAATCCGTTCTGTTTTTGTTGATTTGGCAAAAGGCATTAGCAGGGCATCTTGACACAAAATAAAGCATAAGGAAAGCACAATGAATAAACACTTACGAGATTTGATTGAGGTGGCAAATTTTGATAAACAAATTGACGATTTGGGACCGAAAATTGATGAAGTGCGTAAAGAACTTGATGAGAAGATTCGACAAAAAAATCAGATTCTCAAAAATATCGAGAATCTTCATCAAGAGTATAATAGCATCAATTTAGAGATTGCCCATCATGATAGAAATATCCAAGAAACATCATTGAAGTTAGATACTATCGCTAAAAAACAAAAGGATATTAAGACCGAAAAAGAATTGCGCGCACTTGATATAGAAGAAGATATTGCTAAAGAGAATATGACACATTCTAATAATGAGATTCAGCGGTTAGAAGCTGTGAAAAGCGCAAAAGAAGAAGAAAAGGCAAACCTTGAAAGTCAGATTCAGTCTTTGCAAGAAGAAATTGATGTGCTAGAAAGCCAAACCCAAAGTAAGGTGCAAGAAATCAAAGCAATACAACAAAATCTCTTCGATCAAAAAGAAGCACTTGTCGCACAAATGGACAATAAAATTACAAGTTTTTATGCCAAAATCAGACGTTGGGCGTTGAATACGAGCGTTGTCCCTGTTTTTAAGCAAGCCTGTGGCGGTTGCTTTATCAGATTAAACGATACGATTTATGCGGAGATTTTAAAGGGTAATGATATTATTAATTGCCCACATTGTGGTCGGATTCTCTATGTCCCTACAGATAAGGCAAAAGTGTCTTCAAAAACTAAGGCAGAAGCTTAAGATTCTGTGAGGATAAGCAGTTGCGATTTCCTTATGGGTATTATTTACTTTGTGTATTTGTTTATCTTATCGCACTTCCTTTTTTGGTGATAAGTAGCTTTCGTCAAAAACACAGATATTCCTTGCCAGCGCGTTTTTTTACGCGTGATTTGAATCTCACCTACAAACCACATTATTGGTTTCACGCTTGTTCATTTGGTGAGGTTAAATCTCTTGAACCCATTATTTCAGCCCTCAAAAAAACGCACACAACGATTCTGATTACAACCATTACACAAACAGGATATGAAGAAGCCAAGCGTCTTTATGAAACATCCGATTCAAAGGATTTGGGGCATCAAGAAGAAAAAGGGCAAGTGATGGTTAAATATTTGCCTTTTGAATTGTTTCTGCCTGTTTGGAATCGCTATTTGGACGAATTGAAATGTCTTATAGTTACGGAAGCAGAGATTTGGAAAATGCTTTTTTTTGTTGCTAAAGCACATAATGCCCATACAATGCTGATTAATGCGCGTATTTCCGAACGCTCATTAAAAAATTATTTGCGTTTGAAGTGGTTTTATCGGGGTGTTTTTAAGACAATAGATTCTGTCCTTGCGCAAAGTCAGCTTGACAAAAGCCGATTAGAAATGGTAGGTGCGCATAATGTCGAAGTATTTGGGAATCTCAAGGTGTTAAATGCTCCAAAGTTGGGTAAATCTTATGTCAAACCTCCTGCTTTTGTGGTGATGGGAGCAAGCACTCACAAAGGCGAAGAAAAACTGATTTTGCAAGCCTTTATGTCTCTCAAAAAGACAACGCCCGATGCGATACTTCTTATTGCGCCTCGACACCCCGAGCGATTTTCAGATGTTTATCAATCCCTTTTGCAAAGCTCACTGCGTGTGGCAAGATTTTCACAAAAAGGTTTAGAAGCGATAGAATCCGCGGAGGTGATTCTTGTCGATGTTTTAGGAGAGCTTGTGAATCTTTATGCAATCAGTGATGTGGTGATTTTAGGTGGAGCATTTGCAAAAGTCGGTGGACACAATCCGCTTGAACCAGCTTTTTTTCATACTAAATTGATTAGCGGGGAATATATCTTTAATCAACGCGCACTTTTTGAATGTGTAAAAAATGCTTATATCATTCCTCCCGAGAAACTTGAAGAAACTCTTTTAAATCATAAAAATTTATCTCAAAGCAGTGTGGAATGTGCTAGTGATGACAAACTCCACCAACTTCTTGAAAAGATCACCCATGCAAACCGATAAAGCCTATAAGATTCTCGCCTTAAATCATAATCTTTCCCATAAACAGGCAAAATCCCTCATCGATAGTGGGCTAGTGATGCTTAACGGCAAAAAAATAAGTATTGCGCGTTTGGAAGTCCCGTATTCGAGTAAGTTTGAGATTCTCGAAGTGCGTAAGCCTCATATCCTTTTTGAGAATGATGATCTTCTTGCAATTGATAAACCTGCATTTATAGAATCTTACGCACTTGCTAAGATGTTTGAGGGTTGGAGCTTATTGCATCGTCTTGACCAAGAGACAAGCGGTGTGATTTTGCTCATTAAAGAGGGGAGCGCATTTCATCAACAGGCTAAAGAAGCGTTTAAAAAAAATGAGGTCTATAAAGAATATCGTTGCCTTGTGCAAGGGATCATTGCACAACCTATGGATATTGATACGCCTATTTCTACAAGTAAGAAAAAAGGTTTTGCAAGATCTCGTATTGACAAACAAGGCTTAGAATCTTTTACGCAGATTACACCTATTGGCATAGTGGGTAAAAAAACATTATTAAAAGTCGTGATCAAAACAGGGCGGACACATCAGATTCGTGTGCATCTCCAAAGTATCCAACACCCTATTGTGGGTGATCGCATTTATGCAAAAGATTCTAGTGCTAAGCGTTTGATGCTCCATGCACATAAAATCGCACTTCTTGGCGTAGAAATTACCTCGCCTTTACCTCCTAATCTCTGTCTTTAATACTAAAAATTCTTATTAACAAGCTATATCAAAGTAGTATTTTTTGTATCATTTGCCCCTTTTACTTATAGAATTTGTTAAAAAAATTAATTTTTTTTTGACTTTAGTGGGTGGATTGTGTCATAATGGATTACTTTGAGATAAAATGAAGGAGAACAAAAATATGGCAACTGTAACACTCACTAACAATGAAACAAATGAAAGTTTTGAATTTGACTTGATCGAATGCACACGCGGACCTAAGGCGGTAGATTTTTCAAAACTTTTTGAGCGCACTAATATTTTCTCTTATGATCCGGGGTATGGCTCTACAGCAGGTTGTAAATCTACAATCAGCTATATCAATGGAAAAGAAGGCAAACTGCTTTATAAGGGTATTCCTGTGGCGGAGTTGGTTGAAAAGTATCGATTCACCGATGTGTGTAAGCTTTTGATTACAGGTGAAGCCCCCAATAATGACAAAGAATCTAAAGAGTTTGAAAATGAATTGCGTCATCGAAGTT
Organism: Helicobacter sp. MIT 05-5293; assembly: GCF_000765665.2. Taxonomy (NCBI): domain Bacteria; kingdom Pseudomonadati; phylum Campylobacterota; class Epsilonproteobacteria; order Campylobacterales; family Helicobacteraceae; genus Helicobacter; species Helicobacter sp. MIT 05-5293. The sequence goes on along the minus strand of NZ_JROZ02000004.1, from coordinate 200,894 downwards.
TTTTACATGAAGGATTGGTAAGTATTTTTAATGCTTTTCCTGACTCAGCACACCCTATGGCAAATCTTTCTGCTTCGCTATCGGCACTTTCTACTTTCCATTTTCAACATTTAGATATGAGCAATGAGGAAGAGCGTCAAGTAATGGCTCGCCGAGCAATTGCAAAGATTCCTACACTTGCAGCTTTTGCTTATCGTCATTCGATTGGTGCGCCTTTTATCTATCCAGATGTTGAACGAGGATATGTAGAAAACTTCTTGTATATGCTTCGTGCATATCCGGGAGGTAAAATGAAGCAAACTATTGATGGAGCAGCAGAAATCACACCTTTAGAAATTGAAGCTATGGATAAAATTTTTACTTTACATGCTGATCATGGACAAAATGCTTCTACGACAACTGTTCGCAATGTCGCTTCTACAGGCGCACACCCTTATGCAGCATTGAGTGCGGGAGTGAATGCACTTTGGGGTGCAGCACATGGGGGAGCAAATGAAAAAGTGCTTGATATGCTTAATCAAATTGGCGATGCAAAGAATGTAGAAAAATTTATTGCTAAAGCCAAAGATAAGAATGATCCTTTTAGACTAATGGGATTTGGACATCGTGTGTATAAAAATTACGATCCTCGTGCGAAGATTCTTAAAAAATTGAAAGATGATCTTGATGCCAAGGGTATCAAAATGGACGCAAGATTAAGTGATTTGGCTCATAAAGTAGAGGAAGTTGCTCTAAAAGATAGCTATTTTGTTGAAAGAAATCTTTATCCTAATGTGGATTTTTATTCTGGCATTATTCTTTCTGCTTTGAAGATCCCTGTCTCACTCTTTACACCGATTTTTGTTATTGGACGAATGCCCGGTTGGTGTGCGCAGCTTTTGGAACATATCCAAGATCCAGCTACGCGTATTACAAGACCAAGACAAGTTTATATCGGAAAATGAGCTTAAGTCTTTTTAAGTCTTTTTCGCTATAATTGCAGGCTTAAATTTTTCAAAAGGACAAAGTTATGTTAGAAGGAAAGATTAGAGAGAGTATTTCAAAATCTGAAGCAAAAGCTTTAAGGAATGATGGTTATCTAATTGCAAACATTTATGGCAAAGGACAAGAGAATATTCATTGTGCTTTTAAAATAAATGATTTTATCAAAGAAGTAAAGCAAAAAACGACTTTAATTTTTCAAGTTAAAGTCGGAGGGAAAACTTTAGATGTTGTAATACAAGAATATCAAAAAGATCCCGTGAGCAATACTATACTTCATGTTGATTTACTTCTTGCACAAAAAGGTGTTGTGAGTAAATACAAAGTGCCTGTAAGTGTCAAAGGAAGCGCAAAAGGGCTTAAGAACAAAGGGGTGCTTTTCATCTCTACAAAACGCATTAGCGTTAAATGTGCGGCTGAAAATTTGCCCAATGTCTATGAGCTTGATGTAACAGATTTAGATGTGGGAGATTCTATTTTGGTTCGAGATCTTCCACAAATCAAAGGCGTTTCCGTGCTGAATCGCCCTGCTGTAGCTGTTGTCGGGGTTATTAAAGCAAAATAATGTCTTGTCTTGTTGTTGCAGGACTTGGCAATCCCGGTGCTACATATCAAAATACACGGCACAACATTGGTTTTATGGTGCTTGATGTTTTGTCAGAATCTCTTCAGTTTCGTTTTTTGTTTGAAAAGCGATTTAATGCCCAAGTAGGTGAGGTGATGATAGGAAAGCAGAAAATCTTTTTTATCAAACCTCAAACTTTTATGAATGCTTCTGGTGAATCCATTGCTCCTTTTATGCAATATTTTGATACTCAAACATTGATGGTTATCCACGATGAGCTTGATATTCCATTTGGCGATATTCGTTTCAAATATGCTGGCTCAAGCGGAGGACATAACGGACTAAAATCTATTGACAAGCATTATGGCAATAATTATACAAGGATTCGTTTTGGAATCGGACGACCTTTAGATTCGCAAATGAGCGTCGTGGATTTTGTATTGAGTGATTTTAACAAAAAAGAATCTTCTCAACTCCCATTATTGCTAGAGCATTGTAAAGAAGCGGTTTTATCGTTTTGCTCACATCAAGATATGGTTTCCTTGCAAAATCAATTTACTCTTAAATCCAAGAATCTATCTATCCAAAGGACTTAGATGCTTTTTAGATTCGTAGGATTTTATTATTTAAAATATTTTTTGATTATATTTTTAGCTTTGGAAGGGTTTTTTCTTGCTATTGATACACTGAAATATGTTGATGATTTGCCAGATTCTGCAAACTTGTTGATTTTGTTTTTATTTTACGATGGTGTTTATGCACTTACTTACACTCTTCCTATCTCTTTAGTGCTTTGTTCGATTATGTTTTATATAACTTTCTTAAAAAATTCTCAATTAACCGCATTAATGGCATTAGGATATTCCAAGCGTCAGATTCTTGCACCGATTTTGTGTATTTCGAGTTTGGTTATTGCAGGATTTATAGGGCTCAATGCAACACCTTTTGCTTATGCACAAGAATATGCTGAAGCTATCGTTTATCAACAAAGGGCAAAAAGTGTGCGTGAAAATTTATTGCTAAAAAGTGATAATCAATATATTTTTGTGCATAAACTTTATCCGCTTTTAAATGGTGAAGTGAGGGCAGAGGGGATTAAGATTTTTGAGCTTGATGAGGAATTTAAATTGCGCGCATATCACGAATCGCGTGAGGCATATTTTGAAAACAATGGGTGGATTCTCAAAAATGCTACAACATCAAAGATTGCCTCAAATTTGATATTAGGTAAAAAGGTTTTACAGACAATATTTGACCAAGATCTTAGGACACTTGAAGGATTTAATTCAAAAGTTTTAGAGACAATTGCTCAAGATAAGCCTGTCGCCTCAATCATTGACGCGTTAGCATCTTTGAAAATTGCGCATCAGCAAGGTATAAGCTCTGATAAGATTCGTGCGATTTTATATGGACTAATCATCATACCTTTTTTTGTGCCTTTGTGCATAGCTATCATTGCTTTTTATATTCCCTCGTTGCCACGATATGGGAATCTTGCGATGATTTCGTTTGCTTGTATTATTGGTGCTTTAGCGATTTGGGGGCTATTTTTCTCATTGACACAATTAAGCGTGGCAGGACTTGTGTATCCTGAAATAGGTTTGTTGTTTCCTATAGCAATACTTTTTGCAGTGTTTTTGTGGCATATTACACATATCAATAAAAAATTTTTATAAAAGTAAAACTTTTTAAGCATATTTTACAAAAAATAAGGCATAATCTTAGTGCATTATAAAATTTGTCATAAAGGCAAGATTATGGACGAGAGAGTATTTACCTTTGCGGGATTGATCAATCCAGATCATGATTTTATCATCGGGTTTTATACCGTTGTAGTAGCGGTATTGATTTTGTTATTTGCTAAGATTGCTACACATAAGATGCAAGTCGTGCCTAGTGGGATACAGAATGTCTATGAATTTTTACTTTCTGGAATTGTTTCCTTTTCAAAAGACATCGTAGGTGAAGAAGTAGCAAGAAAATATTTCCCTTTAGCAGCTACGATTGCTTTCCTTGTGTTTTTTGGCAATGCAATAGGGATTATTCCCGGATTTGAATCTCCTACATCTAGCTGGAGTTTCACACTTGTATTGGCTCTTGTAGTGTTTTTCTACTATCATTTTGAAGGTATTCGGACGCAAGGCGTTATCAAGTATTTCAAACACTTTATGGGACCTGTTTGGTGGTTAGCACCATTAATGTTCCCTGTCGAGATCATTTCTCACTTATCTCGTATTATTTCTCTTTCTTTCCGGCTTTTTGGAAACATTAAGGGCGATGATATGTTCTTGCTTGTAATGTTGATGCTTGCTCCTTGGGTAGTGCCTGTTGTTCCTTTTGCAATTTTGGCATTTATGGCATTACTTCAAGCTTTTGTTTTTATGATTCTTACTTATGTGTATATTCACGGCGCAGTAGTCGTGGATGAAGACCATTAATTTTTTATCTTTTCTTATCACGCCTTCCCTCACAAGGGAGTATCTACAGATGCTCCCTTTTATTTTAGAATCTCGATTTAATGACATTGATTGTATTATTTATCGTGATCAATCTGATTATTTTATACCGGCTTTTTTGCGTCTTGTTGCCCCTTATAAAAAGAAGCTCTATCTGAATCTACCTTTACAAAATGTGAAAGATATTTTGCCGCTAGCCAAATGTTTTGATGGCGTGCATTTAAAAGGTGCTTATCAGCATTTGATTCCTCAGATATGTGAATATAATCAGCAAAGGCGGCGAGATTCTAAACATACTTTGCAGATAGGCTTCAGTGCGCATAGCGTGGAAGAAGTCTTGTTGGCATTACAATTAGGGGCGGATTATTGCACACTTAGTCCGATTTTTGCCACTCCTAATAAAGGCGCGCCTTTAGGCATACAATCCTTGCAGTCTTTGCCTGTGGAAGTGAGACAAAAGGTCGTGGCTTTAGGAGGGATCATTTCCAAAGAGCAGATTGAGCAAATCAAGCATTTAGGGGTCTTAGGATTTGCATCAATCAGATTCTATGAGAAATAAAATCTTGCAAAACTGCTAAGATTCTGTTATTCTTCTGTTTTGACGCCCATAATACGTTTGTTGATTTCATAAACTAATAATTCATGGTATTTTGTAGCAAAATTTTTCTTAAAAGAATCCAGCTCGAAACTTTCTTCACTTGAAACAAGTGGAATCATCTTTTGAGAGGGGCTATAAGCATAGCCTTTTGTGCTATTGACAGGATAGATTCCTTGTTTGTCAATCCACACTAAAGCATTATAACCAAAATCATATCGAGAATCTTGTATGCGTGCAAGGATATTGCGTCCTCCTATGCTCATATAGTTTGTGCGAGACAGGCTTAGCTCATACAAAGTAGGAAAAATATCTTTATGTGAGCCAAATCGCAAGGGGTCATAAAGGGTATTGTCTTGGTAGGGTTTTGGCACATATAAATACAAGGGCACAGCATATCCTAATGCTTTATCAAGGCTAGGATCAATAGTCAAGTTTCTTACATGATGATCTCCACTTGCTGCGACAATGGTTTTTTCTTTTAAAGATGAGTTTTTAATGTTATTCATAAATTTACCAAAAGCATCATTGGCGTATTGATAAAGTTGTATGGCTAATAAGGTTTTTTCTTCTGAATCTTGTGTTTTGTTGATAATGTCTTGAGGGATTGTTAAGGGTATAGGTGTGTAATTGCGAGGTAGTAGGTAAGGTGGGTGATTACTAGTGGTTAAAATCGCAATAAATGTGGGCTTTTGGGCGCGAGAGAGTATATCAAAGGCAAGTCTGTAAGCGTATTCATCGGCGACACCATAGCCATTTTCATCATATTTTGCTTCGGGATAAGCTTTGAGAAGAGACAAGGTATCAAAGACTTGCGTCCCCCCCCCTCCTTGTGTTTTTATGTATTCTCCTAAGCTTTTCCATGAGCCATGACCTGAAGTGATGAATATTGTTTCATAACCCGCATTTGCGTATATTTCAAAAGGATTCAGTGCAAGTTTGATTGTTTTAGCATGACCTTGTGCGATTTTATCAAAAGGGCTTTCAAAGAAAAGCGCGACAAATGAAGGTGCTGTCCAATTAGCCGCCGATAAGAAACGATAAAACATAAAATCATTTTGCAAATGCTCTCTCAAATCTCCCAATAAGTCAAAATCCTGTGGATTATCATAAGCCAAAAGATTGCTCCCGAAGCTCTCCATAAGATTCACAATAATATGCGGGGGATTTTCTGCTGCAAAGGTATTTGTAGGCGTTTGGTGGTAAATAGGAAAAAGCTCTTCTTGGAATTTCTGCTCTTGATTTTTTGCTACAGGATAGAATCTCATATCGGCTCGATAGTTTTTTAATGCCCAGTCAAATGCCATTATAGGATTGGCAGCTAAGTCATTAAAAATCGCATGGGAGGAGATGTGGTAATTGTTTTCTTTAATAGGAAATGTCCCTAATGATCCCCTAGAGGCAATTACAAGCATAATGATAAAGCCAAGATTTAGTATTGTGCCTATTATATTTTGTTTAAAGATACAGAAAGGTTGGTGAGAGCATTGAGGAATCTTAGAAAAAGTGTGATGTAGCCATAAAGTTATAAGCCCTGCTATAAGAGATATGAGAATCCCCGTTATTAAAGGATAGTCTCGCCAAATGATTTCTAGAATCGTCCAAGTATTGTCGTCTTTGAGTTCAAAAATAAAAACATCAATCTTGCCTCCATAAGTTTGGTAATAATAAAAACTGATAAAAGCAAAAACAACAAAAATAAATCCTAATAAAAAAGCATAAAAATGTGTAAAAAATGACAGAAAAGAAGAAGAGAATCGAAGTAATGTGCGTTGATGATTTGCATTTAAAGAATAGATTCTGTCAAATAAAAGCATTATATAATTTAAGATAATATAGCCAAGCATTGCTATACCAATTGCGCGCATATCGAGCCTAAATCCCATAAGCCACATGGCTTTAAAATCTTCCCCATACTCACTCCATAGATTTTGAGGAAGATACTCTAATACTAAGATAAGACGTGAGAGAAAGCAAATAAAGATTAAAAATAGCATCAAAATGCTTGCACGAATGATGAGTTGGACAAAACGCATAAAAACTCCTTAGAAAATGATAGAATCTTTGTAAAAAGCGTATTTTATCCAAATAAAGTTGTAAAAGATTCGCAATTTTTCAAACGATTTTTAATCTCCCCTTGTGAGCCATAATGCGATTTCGTCAGCTAAAAATAACTCATTTGCGACTAAATAATCTCCATTTTTGCGGGATTCTATATGGCATTTTTGCTCATCAAGAAGTAATTTTGTGCGTTTTGAAGCAAGATTGATACGCTCACAATTGACGCCTATTTTGCATCTTAAGCCAAGCATTATTTCTTCGAGATTTAAGTCTTCTTTACTAAGAGATTCGATATTTTTGTGTGTGGGTTGTTGGATATAAGAATCAAGTTTAAGCAAACCCTGTGTTCTTGTATTTTTTACTCTTCCCACAGCTCCCGCACCACAACCGATATAAGGTAAGCCTCGCCAATAGCCAAGATTGTGTTGGCATTCATAACCTCGCGCATAATTTGAGACTTCGTATTGTAAAAATCCGTATTTGTGTAGGTTTTCTCGCACCCATTTTTCCCAGTCATTATCAGAGATTAGTTTTTTTGTATAATGAGCAAAACGTGAGCCGTCATCAATGCTCAAAGCATAGGCTGATAGGTGATTGATAGGCAGGTTGCTTGCACATTTGATTTCAAAAGCAAGAAGTGAAGGATTATCGACAGAAGTGCCATAGATAAGGTCGCAGCTGATATTTGTGAATCCTGCACGATAAGCAATGCCAAAATAGTGTTCAATGTCATTCACTTGATGATCTCGTTCTAAGAGGTCGAGCTTCTCTTGGACAAAACTTTGCACACCGATACTTAGGCGATTTGCCCCTAAAGCGATGAGATTCTGACACCATTGGGATTCTATAAGATTCACATTTGCCTCAAGTGTGATTTCGCAAGTTTTGCTTAGTTGTGCATATTTATGGATTGTCGCAAAAATCTCTTCATAAAAATGCGATGGAAGGATATTAGGTGTCCCTCCACCAATAAATACAGAATCTATCACAAGCGGCGTATGAGGAGCAGAGCGATAGGTCTGTAAGCTCCATTGAATGTCTTTGCATAATGCTTGAATGTAGGGAGCATAAAGATTCTGTTGATTGGGGAGTGAATGAAATGCGCAATAGCCGCATTTGCTTGCACAAAATGGGATATGGATATATAAAAGCATTTTGTCTCTATGAATTAAGATTAAAATATTGATTTTGTATTCATTTTCTTTTATCTTTAAAAGCCGTAATATCGTTATGGACGATATTATAGCATTTATTAGCAATAATTAAATATAATAAATATAATATAATAATTATTTTTGAGAGGTGGTGTTGATGCAAAAAGCTAAAAAATATCGTCCTAATGTTGCAGCGATTATCCTTTCAAGTGATTATCCTCTTAAATGTCGATTTTTTATTGCCCATCGTTGTGATATTAAAGGTGCATGGCAATTTCCTCAAGGTGGCATTGATGAAGGTGAAAGCCCAAGAGATGCGCTTTTAAGAGAGCTTAAAGAAGAGATAGGCACAAATGAAGTTGAGGTGCTTTGCGAATGTCCCGAATGGATCAAATATGATTTTCCTAAAAATATGGCAAAGAAAATCTATGCTGGCTTTGATGGGCAGATTCAGAAGTATTTTCTAGTGCGTTTAAAGAATGATTCATTAATTGATATTCAAACGCCTGTGCCTGAATTTGATAAATATGATTTTGTCGATTATGAGCGACTTTTGGAGCAAGTAACGCCTTTTAAAAAAGAAGTGTATAAGCAAATTTTGAATTATTTTAAAAAAGTGGGCTATATTTGAGGTAAAAGTAGGGGAATGTAAGGAGTTTTGCTTGATTTAAGCAATAACATTTTATTATTTCATTCTCTATTTTGAAGGCACTTTATTAAGGATAACAAATGTTGATTGTGCAGAAATATGGTGGGACAAGTATGGGAGATTGCGACAGAATCCGCAATGTAGCTCAACGCGTGATAAAGACAAAATCACAAGGGCATGATATGGTGGTAGTCGTGTCGGCAATGAGTGGTGATACAGACCGCTTGATTGGATACACACAACAATTCACATCTTTACCCAATACGCGTGAGGTAGATATGGTTCTTAGTTCCGGTGAGCGAGTAACTGCAGCGCTTCTTGCGATTGCTTTAGAATCTATGGGTGTTAAGGCAATTTCATTAAGCGGGAGAGGGGCAGGCATTATCACTGATGAGATTCACACAAAAGCAAGGATTAATTATATTGATACCACGAAAATATTTCAGTTTATTAACGAAGGTTATGTTGTTGTCGTTGCTGGATTCCAAGGGATCACACCAAAAGGTGAGGTAACAACTCTAGGACGCGGAGGGAGTGATTTATCTGCAGTCGCACTTGCTGGAGCTCTTAATGCGGGAATGTGTGAAATTTATACTGATGTCGATGGTATCTATACTACTGACCCACGCATTGAAAAAAAGGCAAAGAAAATCGAAAAAATCAGTTATGATGAGATGCTTGAGTTAGCTTCAATGGGCGCAAAAGTCTTACTGAATCGTTCCGTAGAGCTTGCTAAGAAGTTGAATGTAAAGCTTGTTTCACGAAGTTCTTTTAGCGATGCAGAGGGGACGCTTATTACTAAGGAGGAGGATATTATGGAAAAACCCATTGTAAGTGGTGTAGCACTAGATAATAATCAAGCACGCGTAAGTATTGCTGATGTGCAAGATCGACCGGGTATTGCAGCAGATATTTTTGGATCGCTTGCTGATAATAATATTAATGTCGATATGATCGTGCAAACGATTGGGCGAGATGGAAAGACAGATATTGATTTTACCATTCCAAAAACAGAAGTAGCAATCACCCAAAAAGTGCTTGAAAGATTCAAAGATGATGTCCAAAGTATCGAATACGATAATGACATTGCAAAAGTTTCTATTGTAGGTGTAGGTATGAAATCTCACTCCGGCGTTGCAAGCACGGCTTTTAGAGCTCTCGCACAAGATAATATTAATATCATGATGATTAGCACAAGTGAAATCAAAATTTCTATGATTATTGCAGCTGATTTTGCAAAACGCGCTGTGCAGACATTGCATAGTGTTTATGATTTGGATAAGTAGCAGTAATGGAAAACCTTAGTGATTGGATATTGAAAACAATCCGCGAAGATGAGAAAAAAGGCATAATGAGCGGTTGGCTTGAGGAAAAGCGATTTGTGCTTTTGCCTATTATGGCTCGCAGTATCCAGCATCTTATCAGCGGTCGGAGCATTATTGTTTTGACAGACAATCAATTTGAATGGTGTGGAAATTATATTTTGACGCACATTAATCGTCCGCATGCAGGGCGACCTTTCTTTCCTATTGTCAAAATGGAGCATTTGGACAAGATGATTGATTTGGGTGCTAAAGAAAATGGTGTGCAAGGATTCAAGCTGATTTATAATATGCTTGATATGATGTATGGACATTACATATTTTGGTATGTTGGGAAGAAAAATGCTCGGGCAGATTTTGCAATGGGCAAAGGAGATGGGCTTTATTGGATTCTCGATGAAATAGTCGATGATGCCTTTGGGCTTAGCTCGACTGATGAGAAGCTTGATTATAAGCTTTTAGGGCTAGTAAAGCTTTTTGATCGTGCTATTTTGGAAGCGATGCTTAACAGAATCTCACTTGAGATATAAGAGGGATTATGTTAGGTGAAATTCATATCACACACACGCCACAAGATTTGATTGAGCGTTTGACTTTGAATCTTGACCCGGAAAATTATTATATTTTTGAAAGGGAAGACTTTAAAATTGATGATGCCAAAGAAGTCATTGCTCAAAGCTATCTAACAATTAAAGATGATATGTTGATTATCCTTAGTGCTAATAAATATAATCAAGCCGCTCAAAATGCCTTGCTTAAAATCACTGAAGAACCTCCAGAAAAAATTAAATTTATTTTTATTGCAAGAAATAAAAATGCTTTTTTGCCTACTATTCGCTCAAGAATGAGGATTATTTCACATAAGCAATATACAGAGATTCCGCCATTTGATATTGATGTGAATAAACTTACTTTAGAATCTATCTATCACTTTTGTAAATATAATGATGATCATCGTCATACTAAAGATGAGGTCAAGATACGCATAGAATCACTTCTGTATGCCTTACATAATGCGAAAATCCCGCTTAATAAAAATGAATTAGCATATTTTGACAAAGCTATTGCTCTCAATCAAAATGACGCAAGTGAAAAAGAAAACTACATTTTTTTACCACTTTTATTAAGGCTTTTACAAAAGCAAAGAGGCAGAAAATGATCGTTCAAAGATGTAATCCTCATCAACTTCGCAATACGATTAAGGCTATCGGTGCTGATGCGATGGGTGTGAAGATTATGAGTCAAAAAGGCACAATCTTTGTCTTTGAGATACGAGAGTTAAGTTTTGAAGCAATGAGTATTCTTAAGCAAGAGGCTTTAAGTGCTGGTGGCGATCTTGCGACACCGCGCGAGGCGATTAAGTATCAAGGTGAAAAGATCGCTCTTTTAATTGCCACAGAAACGCAACTTACAAAAATTATTTACAAGCTAGGCTATCAGCCTTTTGGATTAAAAAAACTCCAATCAATACTGCAAGCACATTTGGATTCTCATCGTATGTCTTTTTCACCACAACTGATGGCAATAGTGAATGTTACACCCGATAGTTTTTATGAATCTTCTCGTCAAGATACGATAAGTGCGATTGATAGAATCTATACACTTTTAGACAAAGAAGTAGATATGATTGATATTGGCGCGGCAAGCTCTCGTCCAGGCAGTGAATTGCTTGAATCTGATGTAGAGATTACGCGTCTTAAGGGTGTTGTTGAGGAAATTTATCGTCATTCTTTAATGAAGCATTGTCAATTTAGTATTGATACTTATAATCCACAAACAGCAGATTTTGCTTTGTCGCATGGGTTTAGTATCGTCAATGATGTGAGTGGTTTTGCGCATTCTCAAATGCCAAAAATTGCTGCAAAATACAATGCGACAGCGATTTTGATGCACACAAAAGGCACACCTAAAGAAATGCAGAATCTTACGCATACCTACACGCATCTTATCAATGATATTGATGCTTTTTTTGTGCATAAGATTCAGCTATTGCGTGAAGAAGGAGTGAAAAATATCGTGCTAGATGTAGGATTTGGTTTTGCAAAGAATGTCGCACAGAATCTTGAGATTATTAAAAATTTAGCACATTTTAAACATTTTGGATTTCCTATTTTAGTGGGAGCAAGTCGCAAAAGCACAATTGGTGAAATCACGAATAGAGCGACCCAACAAAGGTTGTCAGGCACATTGGCATTACATTTGCTTGCATTGCAAAATGGTGCAAATATTTTGAGGGTTCATGATGAAGATGAGCATATTGATATGATAAAGGTTTATAAGGCATTGCAATGAATGAAAGCACTGATTTGAAACCGATTAAAGCATTTCTCAAGCGACATGGGCATACTGATGAGGAATTAAGTCGTTTAGACAGAGATGGTATCACAAGTCTTTACGAAAAAGACGCACGCGCTGATGTGATGAATTTTCAACGATATATGAATCAAGAGGAAGGTTTGTCCGCTATTACTTCGCTTGATACAGCAGATATTGGCGATCTTAAGCTTAAGATTAAAGAATGTATCAATGATACTATGCAGCTTATTGATGTGATTCGGGAAGGTTTGAATGATTTTAGTTATGCCGATATTGCTGATATTCTTACTTTAAGTATTAAAAGCGTTTCCGTCCATAAACTCCAAAGAATCTTGCGCATCGCCTATCGGGAGTATCAGGAGATTCTCCTTGATCAGATTGCTGCGCAGTTGAAAGAATTGCCGATTGAAGAATACAAGGTTATGATGAGCCATTATGAGGAGATACGCAATGATATTCCTCGCCTTAAATTGACCTTGCAGCAGTTGTCTGACCCGAAGAAATGTGAGCAGATTCTTAATATGGCACACTTCAAGCTTCATATCGTGAAAGATTTTATGCCTTCAAGTGTTTTTAATGATGCTTACAGAGAATATTTGAACAATACCCCAGAAAAACTCAAGCTTGTCGATGAGGTGCTTTCTCTCACGGGTATGCACACGAAAAAGTATCTTAAGAATCTGCCTATGGAAGAGCTTGAAGAAATGAAAGAAAAATTGATCGAGGATAAACGCCGTGATGAAAAAGATCACAAGATTTTCGTCCATTATACACAAATGCTTGATGAAGCGATGTTTGGAGCTGATGAACAAGAATTTAGCGAAGTGTGTATCCGAGCTATCACAAATCTTAACCAAAAACAGATTCTGATGATTGAAGATTATCTTGCTTCAAAAAATCCCATTTTTATCAGTCGTTTTAATTCACTCTTGCATGGATTTAATAAGGGATAATAAAATGAGGTTGCCAAAAAATGCAAAAAATACTATACAATAAAATATCCAAAAAATAAAGGAATATGAAAATGAGATTCTGCCTTTTTCTTGCGTTATTGGTTGGATATATTTGGGGAGATTCTGAATTTATTGATTTTGAAATTGAAAATGAAGTTTATCTTTCAGAGCCTCAAGTAATGAATATTGATGAATTTACTCAAAGGGTTGAAAAAAATTCTATCAATCTTGCCAAAAGTAGAGCAATGGCGCAAAGTCTTGTGTATGAAGGCAAGGCTCAAAAGGCATGGAATACTTCATACATTGATGCAGATATAGCTCCCGTCAAATCCCCTAGTGGAGGCACTCAAATTGAAAGCACTATTGTATTGATGCTGACACCAAGACTCCCGTGGGTTACACACACTTTACGCCAAAGTTATCAAAACAAAATTTTGAGGCAAGAAAAGTCTTATGAGCTTACAAAGCGTCTTGCGCTTATCTCTGCAAAGCGATTGTATTTGGACTATCTTGTATTAAAAGAGCAGCATCAAATTTATACTAATCGTTATCACAATGCACGAGACCAGCTCAAAATTTCCCAAGCTCAATACAATGCAGGGCGTATCTCTAAATCGCAGTATCTTTTTTTTAAAAGCGATTTTCTTGATACAAAATATGCACTAAAAACTTCTCATGTCGAGATGATTTCTGCACTTAGCGCACTTAAAGTCGTGTTGGGTATTACTGATGATAGTGATATTATGGTGAATGATTTAGCATTTACTTATCTTGATTTTGATGAAAATGCTTTAGAATCCACACTTGCACAGAATCTTTATCTTGAGATTGTCGCACTTGATGTGAAAGATTATCAATATAGCGCACAAGTCGCCTCAAGGAGTCGGTTTGATAGTTTTGAGATTGGCGGAGGATTTACTAAATCTGAGACGAGCGAGGGTGTTCAATTTTCTCTCCAAATCCCTATCCCTCTCACGACCAAATATGGTAACCAAAGAGCAATGTATTTGGCATTGCAAAGTGGCTCTATTCGTGAGGGTGAGATTCTTAAAGATTCTCTATCAGTCAATGCAAAGTCTTATCTTGAGCAGCTTTTTTATAAGAAAGAAGCAATAGCACTTGCAAAGGACAATGAAAACAATAAAAGAGAATTGAGTGAAATTGCAAAGATTGGTTATGAAGCAGGCAAAACAAGTGCCTTTGAATATTTGAGTGTTAAAAATGATCATTTGAGCGCAATGATTGCTACGACACAAGCCAAAAGAGATTATATCAATACTTTGGCGATGTTAGAAGAGACATTGAGTTCTGTTTTGAATCTCCAGCCTGTATCTCTAGCTTATAATAAGGATAATTAATGAAACGATATATTTGGATATTGCCCCTTATCTTGAGTGTTTTTACATTTGCGTATGATGAGATTCTAATCTCTCAAGAGGAAACCACTAAAAATGGCATTAAGGTCATTCCGCTCAATCAAGCCTTTAACACTAAGGGTGTGCCTTTCAATGCGCTGATTGATTTTGATGACAAAACATCAATCGCACAAAGCTTAAGTTTTGAAATTATTGTTGTCAATATTTATAAGCGTGAGGGAGAGAGCGTCAATAAAGGTGATTTGATTTGTGAGATTAGCTCCAATGAGCTTAGTGCAATCTTTTTTGATTTGATTAACACACAAGAACGATTAAAGATCGCTTCAGAAAATGAGCGCAAAGATAAGGCTCTCTATAAAGCAGGTGTTATCTCTAAGCGTGAATATCAGTTGAGTTATTTAGCGATGAATGAATTGCGCTTAAAACTTAATGAAATCAAATCTAAACTTGATTTATCTGGTATTGATCAAAACTTTATTAACAACAGAGCGCAAGTGCAGTATGGATTCCCAGTAGTCGCAAAAACATCGGGGGTTTTGTCAGTCGCTCCTAAACGAAGCGGAGAAAAAATCGAAGCTTTTACGCCTTATGTCAGAATCTCTCAAGTTACCGACAAAGAAGCGAATAACTTGCTTGGACGCATTAAGATTCCTTTGCATCTTTCGCATAATATCCAAAAAGGAGCACCCATTTTTGATGATAATGGCACAAAAATTGGTGAGATAGAATCTATTTCAGTAGTGATTGACAAAACTTCTAACTCGGTTTTAGCGACCGCAAATATCCGTGATAACCAACTGAAAGTGGGCGAAATGATCGACATATATATTGATGGTTTATTGCCTAAAGGGACGATTCTTATTCCCTCATCAGCGGTGATTAAAAATGGCAATGACTATTTGGTTTTTGTCCAAAGTGCCAAAGGTTTTAAACCTTTTAAGATTCAGATTGTTGAAGAAAGGGATAATGGTTTTGTGATTGACACTAAAGGCTTAAATAATACGATGAAGATTGCCACAGGTAATATTATCAGTCTCAAAGGTGCTATGGAAGGATTAGGAAAAGAATAATGTTGTCGGCAATTATTGAATTTTCTTTGTGTCAAAGGATTATCGTTATCCTTAGTGCGATTATGCTTTTTATTTTTGGTGTTTATTCCTTTTTCTCTATCCCTATTGATGCCTTTCCTGATGTGTCTTCCACGCAAGTAAAGATTATCCTAAAAGCTCCGGGTATGGCACCTGAAGAAGTAGAAAATCGCGTTGTGATTCCTTTAGAGCTTGAGTTACTTGGTTTGCCAGACCAAAAGAGCCTTCGTAGCATTTCTAAATACGGGATTGCCGATATTACGATTGATTTTAACGATGGGACAGATATTTATCTTGCGCGTAATATGGTGAATGAAAAGCTTTCGATGGCAATGAGTGATTTACCATCGGGTGTGAGTGGAGGGCTTGCACCGATTGTAACGCCCTTAAGTGATATGTTTATGTTCACCATTGAGAGTGTCGATGGCTCTGTTTCTGAAATTGAAAAGAGGCATTTGCTTGATTTTACGATTCGTCCTGCTTTGCGAAATATTAAAGGTGTTGCCGATGTGAATCGTTTGGGTGGATATGCAAAAGCAATCGTTATTGTGCCAGATTTTGATGATATGGCGCGTTTGGGTATTACAATCAGTGATCTTGAAGATGTGCTTGAGGCAAATCTCAAAAATGAAGGAGCGGGAAGGGTTTCGCGTGATGGAGAGAGTTTTTTAGTCAAGATTCAAACCGGCTCTTTAAGCATCGAAGAGATTAAAAATATCCCTGTGATTACAAAGTTAGGCACGGTGCGTATAGGGTATTTTTGTGATGTGATTGAAAGCCATCTTACGAGATTAGGTCTTGTAACAATTGATGGCATAGGAGAAACAACGCAAGGTTTGGTGCTTTCACTCAAAGGGGCAAATGCAAAAGATGCTATTGTCGGTATTCGAGCCAAAATGGAAGAGCTCAAAGAAGTTTTACCCGAAGGTATAGAACTCCGTGTGTTTTATGATCGTTCAGAATTGACACAAAAAGCTGTCAATAATGTCATCAAAACTCTTGCTGAAGCAGTAGTGCTCATTGTGATTGTGCTTTTTTTATTCTTAGGTGATGTGCGAGCGGCTGTCGCAGTGAGTGTTATTTTGCCTTTAGCTATCGCAGTTGCATTTGTGATGATGCGTCATTATGGCATTTCGGCTAATTTAATGAGTCTAGGGGGATTAGCTATTGCAGTGGGTATTTTAGTGGATTCTGCTGTAGTAACCGTTGAGAATGCTTTTGAAAAATTAAGTGTTGCAAAAAATTCACCCAAGCTCCATACGATTTTCCGTGCTTGCACGGAGATTTCTAGGTCTGTTTTTAGTGGTATTATTATCATTATTATATTTTTCGTGCCAATCCTCACGCTGGAAGGGCTGGAGGGAAAATTTTTCGTGCCTTTAGCTCAAACGATTATCTTTGCGCTTTTAGGTTCGCTGATTCTTTCTATGACGGTTATTCCTGTGATCAGCTCTTTTGTGCTTAAAGCGACACGGCATCATGAAACAATCGTAACAAGGTTTTTTCATCGTGTGTATGAGCCTGTATTAAATTTTGCACTCACAAAGACAAAGATTCTTATTGTGGGCGCATTGTGTTTTTTGGTATTTAGTTTTTCACTTTTTCCTTTGATTGGAAGTGCGTTTATGCCTACATTGCAAGAAGGAGATTTGGTGCTTAATATCGAATCAAGCCCTTCAATTTCTTTGGAGCAAAGTCGTGAAGTGATGCTTTTGATGCAAAAAGAATTGATGAGTAGAGTGCCTGAAATCAAAAGTATTGTTACGCGCACGGGTGCTGATGAGGCGGGATTAGACCCGGCTGGACCTAATCAAAGTGATGCGTTTGTCTCTTTCAAACCCAAAGAAGAGTGGGAATCTAAAAATATGGCAGAAATCGAAGATAAGATTCGCGCAGTTATTAGCGAATTTAAAGGTATGAATATCGCTTTGGTGCAGCCTATTGATATGAGAATCTCCGAAATGCTTACGGGTGTGAGGGGGGATTTGGCGATCAAAATTTTTGGGTTAGATATTGATGAGCTTAATCGTTTAAGTTCTCAAATTGTAGATATTCTTATGAGTATTAGAGGTTCAGCGGAAGTTTTCACTACTCTTAACAAAGGGGTAAATTATCTGTATGTTACTCCACAACATTCTGTAATGTCTGCTACGGGTATTACAAGTGATGAGTTTGCGAAGTTTATGCGCTCAAGTTTGGAAGGTATCATCGTGAGCTATATCCCCCAAGGTTTTGCGAGAATCCCCGTGATGATTCGTCAAGATGCAGACATCGCTACAGATATTACCAAGCTCAAAAGTTTGCAAATGAGTTCGCTTGATGGTAATTCTGTACCTATCAGTGCGGTAGCAGAGATTCAAGAAGTCGATGGACCTGTGCAAATACAAAGAGAACAATCTAAACGTTATAGTGTTGTGCGCAGTAATGTTATAGACAGAGACTTAGGAGGATTTGTCGAAGAAGCCAAACAAAAAATCGCCCAAGAAGTGCAGTTGCCTGATGGCTATACAATCACTTATGGAGGACAATTTGAGAATCAACAAAGGGCAAATAAACGTCTCTCAACAGTTATTCCTTTAAGTATTTTGGCGATTTTCTTTATTTTGTTTTTTACTTTCAAATCTGTGCCGCTTTCCTTGTTGATTTTGCTTAATATTCCTTTTGCGGTAACAGGCGGATTAATCTCGTTATTTGTTTCTGGAGAATATATCTCTGTGCCTGCATCGGTGGGATTTATCGCGCTTTTTGGTATTGCTGTGTTGAATGGTTTGGTAATGGTAGGATACTTTTTACAATTGCTTAAAGAGGGCTATAGTCTTGATGATACGATTGTTATTGGAGCAAAACGAAGATTAAGACCTGTCTTAATGACGGCTTTTATCGCAGGATTAGGGCTTGTCCCTATGCTTTTGTCATCGGGTGTAGGAAGTGAAGTGCAAAAACCCTTAGCAATTGTTGTATTGGGAGGGTTGGTAACTTCTTCAATGCTAACTTTGGTGATTTTGCCACCATTATTTAGGATTGTCGTGCGAAAATTTGGTGTATAGATTCTATAGAATCTATACATTTTGCTAATAAGTCGTGTTTGGGGAATCTTAGAAAATTTGTTGTTTGTCTTGTTCGATATAGGTAAAAATAGTCCTTGCGATATGAGAAGCAGAGAGATGCCCCTCTTCTACGACATATTTTGCCTTAGATTCGTAGATTTTTTTGCGCTCGTTGTAAAGTTTTCTCGCTTGATCAATATCTTTAAACAAAGGTCTTTTCGCTATTTCTGTTGAATCTAATCGCTCTATGATTTGCTCAAAACTGACATTGAGCCAAAAGATTTTGCCAAGAGAACTCACATCATTATAGATAGACATACCACCACCTGTAGCAATCACAGCATTTCTTACATTGTGAGAGAGCCAAAAAATGAGTTGGGATTCAATGCGTCTAAATCCACTTTCTCCCACAGAATCAAAGATTTCAGCAATACTTTTGCCCATATTTTGTTCAATCAAGCAATCTGTATCAAGCAAGAATCTCTTGCCAAGCAGTGCCAACTCTCTCCCAACAGAAGTTTTACCACTTCCCATAAAACCGATTAAGACAATATTTTCCAATATTTTTACTCTAATGTGATTGAAAAGCCATCTCTTTGAGGGCTGATTCTGTATTTATAGCGTCCATCAAATTCGAGAGAGATTCTATAAAATCCGTCATGTGTGGAAATTTCTGCTTGAGTGAAATATTTTTTATCAATCTTCACTTTTTCATAAAAATTATCTTTTGTCCCTTCAATATCAAGCATAAGCCGATAAGGTTCAGGCAAGACAAAGTCTCGCAACATTTTTTTACGCGTGGCAATGAAGATGCGATTATGATTAACTATTAGCTCAAATTCACCTAATTTAAAACGATTCTCTCCTTGATAGACTGCCCCTTGAGCTCTCTGTGCGACTAATAAGGGATAATGCCAGTCAATACTTTCATCAAGCTGTATTACTTTGCTTTCGATAGAGCCATCTAGGTTTTGATAGGTAACTTGAATGCTTTTAAGGATTCTAGCTGTGCTAGGCAATACAAATTCTACACTCGACAAAGGTTCTTGGTGAATACTTGATTGTTGGTGTTCGCCTTCTTTTGGTGTGATAGCTGATGCAAAGGCGTTGTCTCGTGCCCATAGACTCGCTACTAGAGCGCATATTAAAATCATTGCTTTCAAGGTTTTAATCCTCTCAATTCAAAAATTTGTTTTTGTAGCTCTGCATTTTCGTCTTCAATGATTTGCGCATTTTGCTCTAAATGTTTTTTTTGAGATTCTAATCGTAAAAGCACTTCAACAGAGTTGCTTCCAAAAAGTAAATATCCCATATAAACTCCCAATAACGCAATAATACCAAAGACAATAACCCATACACGATTTGTATAGATTCCTCTCCAAATACGCGAAGGCTTGATAAAAAGATCGGAATCGTAATTCATTCTTTTATTACTTAAAGAGGGTTTTACCAATATACTCTGTATCAGTGATTTCTCTCTCAATTTCTAATAAGCGATTGTATTTAGCGATACGCTCACTTCGGGCAGTAGAACCCGCTTTGATTTCGCCTGTATTGAGTGCAACAGCAAAATCAGCGATAAATGTATCTTCACTTTCACCACTACGATGACTCATAATGCACTTATAATGATTGCGTTGAGCTAAACGAACGGTTTGCATCGTCTCGCTCACCGTGCCTATTTGGTTGGGTTTGATTAAAATAGCATTCGCAATATTTTTATCAATCCCTTCTTGCAAGATTTTCTTATTTGTAACAAATAAATCATCACCCACTAACTGAATCTTATCGCCTAATTTTTGTGTCAAGAGTTTCCAACCTTCCCAATCGTCCTCACTCAAGCCATCTTCAATTGAAACAATCGGATATTTTGCAACAAGATTCTCATAATATTCTACCATACCTGCTGAATCAAGAATTTTTCCTTCCCCAGCAAGATGATAAAGCCCATCTTTTTGCACAAGCTCACTGCTTGCGACATCAAGTGCAAGAGAGATTTCTTCGCCGGGCTTGTATCCTGCTTTTTCAATTGCTTTTAAAATAATCCCAATAGGCTCTTCATTACTTTTCAAATTTGGTGCGAATCCTCCCTCATCACCAATGCTTGTAATATGTCCATCTGCCTTGAGAATCATTTTAAGATGTTGATACACTTCTCCTGAAGCGCGTAATGCTTCCGCAAAGCTATCAAAGCCTAAGGGCATAATCATATATTCTTGAAAATCCACGGTATTATCAGCGTGGCTTCCACCATTGATAATATTAAGCATCGGGGTAGGTAAGACAAGCGCATTGCTTCCACCCAAATACCGATAAAGCGGTAATTTGAGAGCTTGAGAGGCTGCTCTAGCAATTGCCATACTAACACCCAAAGTCGCATTTGCTCCGAGTTCGGAGTAATTGTCTGTATCGTCCATTTTTTTAAGAATCAAGTCGATTTTGCTTTGATCAAAGGGGCTGACACCTTGTAATTGTGAGGCAATCTCTGTTTTAATATTCGCGCAAGCTTTCAAAACACCTTTTCCTAGATAGCGATCTTTGTCGCCATCACGCAATTCTAATGCCTCTCTTTTTCCTGTGCTTGCTCCACTAGGGACAATCGCTGATGCTCTTGTGCCATCACTTAAGCGCACCATTGCTTTTACTGTGGGATTACCTCGACTATCCATTACCTCTTGTGCGTCAATGGTTTCAATATGTATCATGTTTTCTCCTTATTCTTCATCTTCGGGTTCATCAGGTAGAGGCATTATCTCATCTTTAGAACCGATTTGTTCTTTAATCTTATTTGTAATTTCTTCCGCGAGAATCTTATCTTCTTTCAAATAAACTTTGGCATTTTCTCGACCTTGCCCAAGTTTTTTATCTCCATAACTAAGCCAAGCACCGCTTTTATCGATAATATCAAGCTTGATTCCATAGTCAATAATCTCACCCTCTTTGCTTATGCCTTCTCCAAACATTATGTCAAACTCTGCTTCACGGAAAGGTGGAGCGACTTTATTTTTGACGACTTTTGCTTTGGTGCGATTACCAATTTGTTGGTCATTTTGTTTGAGTGTCGCAATGCGTCTTACATCAATACGAACGCTTGCGTAAAATTTGAGAGCATTTCCACCTGTGGTTGTTTCTGGGCTACCATAACCCATTGTCCCGATTTTCATACGAATTTGGTTGATAAAGATTAATGTTGTGTTCATTTTGTGTAATACGCCTGTGATTTTGCGTAACGCATGACTCATAAGACGCGCTTGTAAGCCTACATGTTGATCGCCCATATCGCCGTCAATTTCAGCTTTTGGTGTAAGAGCTGCTACAGAATCAATCACGACCAAATCCACTGCTCCGCTACGCGTAAGTGTCTCGAGAATCTCAAGGGCTTGTTCGCCTGTGTCTGGTTGAGAGACGAGAAGATTCTCTATATCAACCCCAAGACGCTTGGCATAATACACATCAAGCGCATGTTCAGCATCAATAAAGGCACAAATCCCGCCATTTTTTTGACATTCTGCGACAATTTGAAGACTAAGAGTAGTTTTCCCGCTTGATTCTGGACCATAGATTTCAATGATTCTGCCTTTAGGCACGCCCCCGATCCCTAGAGCCATATCAAGCCCTAGAGAGCCTGTCGAAATGCTGTCAATTTTTTCGACTTGTTTGTCTCCTAATCGCACTAATGTGCCCTTGCCAAATGCCTTGTCGATTTGTTTAAGGGCTAGTTCGATTGCTTTTTGTTTTTTTTCATCTATTGCCATTTTTATCCTTAAAATTAATGACTGCAAATTGTCAATTTTGGAAGGATTTTAGCGAAGTTTGACTAAAATCTGCCTATAATTTTGCTTAAATTTTTTGGAGTTAATATGATTAGTGTAGGACATAGCCCCGATGCGGACGACTTATTTATGTATTATGCCATTGTTTTTGGCTGGGTAGATTCTCAAAATGTAACTTTCTGTAATGTTGCAAAGGATATTCAAACGCTCAATCGTGCTACACTTAAAGGTGAATATGATGTGAGTGCAATTTCTTTTGCCCTTTATCCTTTTGTGGCTGAAAATTACGCTCTTTTGCGCACAGGAGTGAGTTTTGGTGATGGTTATGGACCAAAGTTGATTAAGCTCAAAGGCAAGATTCTTAAAAAGTCTTTCAAGGTTGCTCTTAGCGGGGAGCATACGACTAATGCTATGCTTTTTTCTCTCGCTTATCCAGAAGCGCGTATCGTATATAAAAATTTTCTTGAGATAGAAGTAAGCGTGCTTAATGGTGAAGTTGATGCAGGTGTGTTGATACACGAATCGATTTTAAATTTTGATGAAAGGCTTGAAGTCGAGCGTGAAATATGGGATATTTGGAATGAGCTTAGTGGCGGTGGATTACCTTTGCCTTTGGGAGGTATGGCTTTGAGGCGGTCTTTACCCTTGACTACAGCGATTGAATGTGAGGAGATTCTCACAAAAGCAGTGCGAGTAGCTGTCAATAATAAAAGAATCTTGAGTCAAATGCTTCTCGAGCGTGGGCTTATCCGCGTGAATGAAAAAGAATTGGACACTTATCTGAATCTTTATGCAAATGATAACTCTATCACAATGAGTGAAAAGGAGATTCGAGCAGTAGATAAACTTTTTGAGCTTGGCTACAAGGCAGGCTTTTATCCGCAACAAATCCGTGCGTGTGATTATTTTATCCCAAGTGAGTATAATAGATTGAGATTCTCATAAATAAGGATTTAGAATCTCATTCAAAGCTTGTAAATCGTAGGGTTAAAGGCTTTGGAGGCGATGATGACTTGTTCGCCGAGTTGGAAATTTTTGCCATCTTTAGGGTCATAAACGATTTTAAGAATCTCATTGCCACATAATACTTCAATCACAAATAACACACCCTCATCAGTGATGCGCACGATTTCTCCTACAAGTTTGATTTTGGCACTGAGTCTTTTTTGGGCAAATACCTCATCGCATGTGCCATCTTGTGTAATTTGTCCTTCTTGTAAGACAAAACTACGTGAGGCAAGATAGAAAATTTCACTAAGATTATGACTAACAAGTATTGTTGTGAGGGAGAAATGCCGATGAATCTGTGCGAGCTCTTCTTGGAGTTTTTGCCGCATTGAGAGATCAAGTGCGGAAAAAGGTTCATCTAAAAGCAAGATTTTAGGGCGTCTGACAATTGCCCTTGCTAAAGCTACGCGTTGGGATTGCCCACCGCTAAGTTGAGATATTTTCGTATTTTTTAGGCAATGAAGATCCATGAGTGCAAGCAATTCATCGGCAAATGTTTTGTCATTTTTGTTTTTTAATCCAAAACAGATATTTTCATAAACATTAAGATGTGGGAAAAGGGCATAATTTTGAAATACAAAGCCAATTTGACGCTTTTGAGGAGGAAGAAAAATCCCTTTTTGTGTATCTAGCCATACATCATCACCTACACGAATATAACCTTCATCAGCATTGTCAAGCCCACTAAGAATGCGTAAAATGCTTGTTTTTCCTGCTCCACTTTTGCCAAAAAGCGCAATAAATGCACCAAAATCAATGTTTTTATCAATGTTAAGCCTAAATTCTCCCGCCCCGCCGAGTAATTTTTTTGAGAATCTAATCTGTATGTTGTTCATTTGGCTTTCCTTAGATTCTGTTATGTGCGCTGAAATTTTTTGTTGAGATAAAAAATCACGAGCAATAGCACAAAGCAAATTGTAAAAAGTGTGAGAGCGTATTGGTGAGCTAAAGGGTAATTGAGCGATTCGACTTCGTCATAAATAGCAATACTTGCTACGCGTGTTTCTCCGGGGATATTGCCTCCAATCATCATTACTACGCCAAATTCACCGATTGTGTGTGCAAAACTTGTTACACAGCCCAGCAAAAGTGAAGGTTTAATATTAGGCAAGAGGACGAAAAAAAGCGTATAAAGACGCGTTTTACCTAATGTGAAACTTGCTTCTTTAAGCGATATGGGTAGGCTAGATAAGCCACTTTTAATGGGATTGCACATAAAAGGAAGTGAGAAAATCACGCTTGCTAAAATCAAACCTTCAAAGCTAAAGACAAGCTTGAAATCAAAGTATTCTAGTAGAAAATGTCCCAAAAAATTTTTAGGACTAAAGGTGATAAGCAGATAGAATCCTAACACTGAAGGAGGTAAGACAAGAGGCATCCATACAAGCACTTCGACAATAGGACGGATAAAATGATTTGAGAACGCTAAGTAGTTGCCCAATATAATACCGATGGGAAGCAAAATGAAAGTCGTAAGTGTGGCAACAAGAAAGGTGAGTTTCATCGTTTCTACAAAATCCATCTTGAATCCTTTAATCTTTTGCGTTTAATATTCGAGAATCATCTGACTTGGGGATACAAACCACTTGCAAGGCGTCCCTTTATCCAATGAGAAATCTTTTAAGCTGATATTTGGGAGGAGTGCGTGGATAATGATATGAGATTGTGAATCTGTAGGAGTTTGCAGAGCAATACGCGTAAAAAGATCATTGCTTTGTGTGTCATAAATGCTTGCCTCAAAGCAATTGGGTGTGCTAATGACTGCGTTATCCAAAGCACACAACATCACATCATTTTCCTTAAAACTCACACTTATTTTTTGCCCAAGAGAAAAATCTTGAGAATCTAAAAGCGCGATGTGTAAAATACCAATATCAGATTGGGCTTGTATCAATGAGCAGCTTTGATACGCATTGATACAGCTTATAAGGCAAGGGATTTTATTCATTGTTATTTATCAGGTGTATCATACCCATAATCTTTGAAAATGGCTTGAGCTTTGGATTCTAAAAGAAATGCCGCAAAATCTTTTGCTAATTGAGAATCTTTGCCATATTCAGGGATAATAAGGGCTTGATTGATAGGTTTGTAGGTTTTTTCATCAATCAATGTATAAGTGAGGTTGGGTGTTTTCTTATCTTTAATCACCATTGAAAGCGCACTGAATCCAATCTCACTCGCTCCTTGCAACACATAACTTGTAGCTTGTCCGATAGAATCTCCCACAGAAAGTTTATTTTTAAGTTTTTTATCAAGCTTTTGAGATTTGAGAAATTCTTCAGCAGCTCTTCCATAAGGTGCGACTTTGGGGTTTGGGATTGCGATATGAGTGATTTTCTCATTTGTCAGCACATCAATAGTATTCGCCTTGAAGTCAGCATTTGCACTAAAAAGCACTAATTTTCCTTTCGCATAATTTACAGGTTTTTGGCTGGAGAGCTTTTTTTCATAGACTTTTTGAGGATAGCTTGTGTCAGCTGCGATAAAAAGATGCGTGGGTGAGCCGTTTTCGATTTGTGCATAGGCTTTGCCAGAAGAGATATAACTCACTTGAATCTTATCTTTTTTATGTGTTTTTAAATACTCTTTTTTAATGTCTTCAAGCACATATTTGAGACTCGCAGCAGCAAGGATATTGATTTCTTCTGCCAAAGAATATACGCCCATTAATCCGGTGAGTGCCAAAGCACAAAATATTTTTTTGCCAATTTGCATGGTGTCTCCTTGTATCAAAATGAGGATTTGATTTTTGTCATAAAATTGCAAAAATCATATATAAAAATGTATAACGAAAAAGCAAATAAAGAGCTTAATTTTTTGGCTTAAAGCTTTGCAGCGCAGATTCTAAATGAGAGAGACGCTCTAATAATTCTTTGAAATCAGAGGATTGATCCAAGTAGTCAAAGAAAATATTTTTGACTCTTTCTGTTTCGTTGAAAGCATAAATCGCTTCTTCCCCTGCAGGGGTGAGCTTTGAGCCTCCTCCACCTTTACCGCCATTGGAGCTATCGACCAATGGTGTAGGGGAGAGTTTATTGACAATATCAACGCTATCCCATGCAGCTTTATAGCTCATACCCATTTCTTTGGCTGCCTTAGAGATAGAGCCTGTGCGACCTATGCGGGTGAGTAAGTCAATGCGTCCTACACCCAAGTAGCTTTTATCTTCTTTTTGAAACCAAAATCGTGCAAAAATACGCATTTTAGATTCTCTAGGATTAATATAAAATCACATGCGTATTGCGAGAACCATGCACACCAAAAACGGTTTGAAGCTCTATATCAGCAGTGCGTGATGGACCGGCAATCAAAATAAGATTGGTAGGTGCAACATTACTATCACCTCGTAAAAATTTGACACCTTCATAAAGATTCTCGACAATGTTTTGCTTTTTGAGTAGCACAATGCAAGTGTTTGTGATAAGCGAAGAAAGGCGAGGAGAAGTCAAGCCCGAAGTGATGCCAATGATGCCAAGATTAGCCACACCGCAATTAGCCTGAATGATTGATGTATCAATCCCAAAAAGTTCATCACGGATTTCATCGACACTTTGTGTATAAGCGACTTTGGTAAATGCCCCTTGAATTGTTTCCATATCAACATCAATGTTTGGATTATAAAGCACTTTTTGAGCATTTGTTTGGCTAAGAATCTCTTGCAAATCTTTTGCTAAAGTCGCCTCGTTTGATTGATGCACAATGGCTTTATTTGCACTTTGGTAATTGATATATTCTTGGATTTTATCCTCATTTTTAATCATAATATTTTTATAATGAGGAGCAAAAGTGGGTATGGGATTGCTTTGAAGTGAAGACTTGACACGACTAAGGATAGCTTGCTTACTCATAAATAACTCCTTTCATATTTGATACTTTTTTATGCAGATTGCCATTGAGGGTGGGGAATGTGCGATATGTTACCCAGTTTTTAAGACCCGGGATAAGACCGCTCAATATTTTCACAAAAGGTGAAAGAGCATTGATTAATGTAAGCATTCTACGCCATGAATCGCCCTCTGTTACAAGCTTTGCAAATTGTCTCATAGCATATTCTTCTTGTTTGTCGCGCAATGAGCCGTCATTATCATTAAGATTCTTGCGTCCTTGTCCGACTTTTTCACTGCGCAAATCTCTAATGAGTTCGGCTAGAGGAATTTTCACCGGACATACTTCAGAGCATCGTCCGCATAATGAGCAAAGATTGACCATGTGTCCAAAATCTTTCATACTAAAAAGCTGCGGGGAAATCACTTCACCAATCGGACCGGGATAGGTGCTTAGATAGGCATGACCGCCGATTTTATCATATACCGGGCAGTGATTGAGGCATGTCCCACAACGGATACAAGAAAGTGAGCGATAGAAATGAGAATCTTTGAGTATTACCGAACGATTATTATCAAGCAAAATGACATGCACTTCTTTAGGACCATCAAGCTCACCCTCCTTGCGTGGAGAAGTGATGATATTGTTGTAGCAAGTGATAGGCGCGCCAGTAGCAGAAGGGACAAGCAATGTATCAAGAATCGCTGCATCTTCAAAACTTTCAACAATCTTTTCAATACCGCAAATAGCAATATGAATATCACAAGCTGTCGTGCTCATACGCCCATTGCCTTCATTTTCAATAAGCCAAATCGCCCCTTCATTTGCGATGCCAAAATTCACACCGCTTAAGCCCATTTTGAATCCTTGAAATTCTTTGCGCAAATGCACACGCGCAATGTCGTTGAGTTTTTCGGGTTCAGATTCTAAAGCTGCACCGAGTTTTTCGTGGAAAATTTCGCCGATTTGATAGCGGTTTTTATGAATCGCAGGTGCGACAATATGCACA
This sequence comes from Helicobacter sp. MIT 05-5293, assembly GCF_000765665.2. Taxonomy (NCBI): domain Bacteria; kingdom Pseudomonadati; phylum Campylobacterota; class Epsilonproteobacteria; order Campylobacterales; family Helicobacteraceae; genus Helicobacter; species Helicobacter sp. MIT 05-5293. Next base: position 172,716 of record NZ_JROZ02000004.1, on the reverse strand, counting down.
GGTGGCTCATCAATGAGCTGAATGATAAGCTCGCCCAAGTCTGTTTCAATAGGGTTTAGCCCTTTTTGCTTAAGAAACGCATTGAGATGAGTTTCTTCGCTCGCCATTGATTTACCTTTGAGAATCTTTGTAATTTGCTTTTCTTGCATCAAATTATAGATAATCTCATTTGCCTCTTTGCCATTGCTTGCCCAGTGAATCTTGATACCATTTTTAGTCGCATTTTGTTCAAATCTCTCTAATAATACATCAAGTTGTGAAAGGCACTTTTGCTTGACTTCTTTGCCTAATTCTCTTAAACCTTCCCAATCAGTGTAACGCGATTTGATAAGATTCTTGCGATTGTTTTTAAGTGTATCCATCACACTTTGGAGATTCTTTCTTAGTTGTTTGTCCCCTAGTTTAATATGGACAATATCAGTATGTTCTTGATGGCTCATATTACGCTCCTATTCCGATTCTTTGAGCTAAGAAATCATATAAATGTATGGGCTTAACAGCGACATTTTGTTTTTTCATCGCGCCACTGATATTGAGCAAACAACCAGCATCAGCGGAGATGAGATACTCGACATCGCGTGAGAGAATATCTTGGATTTTTTGACTTACCATTGCGTTTGAAATTTCAGGTTCTTTGATACTAAAAGTCCCCCCAAATCCGCAACATTCTTCCTCTCGTTCTAGTTCGATGAGATCGACATTTGCAAGTGAGCTGATAAGAGCTTTGGCACTATCAATCACTTTTGCAGAGCGTAACGCGTGGCAATTGCTATGCCAAGTTACTTTTGTCGGCTCACCTTTGTCTTGATAAGACACCTTAAGAATCTTATGCAGATACTCACCTAAATCATAGACGCGTGAGCAAAATTGTTTCACACGCTCATATTCAGGCTCTCCTTTGAAAAGCTCTAAATAATCCTCTCTCATCATACCAGTGCAAGAACCTGAAGGGACGATGATAGGCTCTTCCCCTTTGAAAAGATCAACATTATAAAGAGCGATTTTTTTGCTTTGTTCGTAATACCCCGAATTATAACTAGGCTGCCCACAACATGTTTGATCTTTTTTAAAGACCACTTCTAATCCCTCTTTTTGCAGAAGCCTAATGGCGTTCATACAAGTATCTGCATACGCTACGCCTCCTAAACAAGTCGAGAAAAAATACACTCGCATCAATAACTCCTTCCTTAACTTAACCTTAATTTGTGCCTATCATTATAAACTATAGACCTTAAAAAATACAAAAGACTAAAAAGTTACGATTTTCTTTTTTTGCATAATGTTTCAAAAATGTTTCAAAAATGCTCATTCTATATAGGTTATTTTTTTAAATGTGATACTTTTACACATAATAACAGAAAAACATTGCCTATTCTTTAGAATCTCACCTTATATTAAGCTTATTTTCTTTTATAATCTCACTCAAGCGAGCAATTTTGATTTATTGCTTGTAATCACAATTTGGAAGGAGATTTTTGTATGGTATGGCAGCAAGTCTATGACCCATTATCGAATATATGGTTAAGCGCGTTAGTTGCTTTTTTGCCTATCGCATGTTTTCTAGCTTGTTTATTGGTTTTTAAGTTGAAGGGTTATCAGGCTGGATTCTTAACCGTTGTGTTTGCTTCGGTATTAGCAGTGGTTGCTTATGAGATGCCCTTTTCGCTTGTGGGGGCAAGTTTCGTTCAAGGTTTTGCTCAAGGGATTTGGCCTATCGCATGGATTATTATCGCAGCGATTTTCCTCTATAAGCTTTCGGTAAAATCGGGTTCATTTGAAGTCATTAAACAAAGTGTTATGAGTATCACACCTGACCATAGAATCCAAGTGATTTTGATTGGTTTTTGTTTTGGCTCATTTTTGGAAGGTGCGATTGGTTTTGGCGGACCAGTAGCAATTACTGCAGCTTTGCTTGTGGGATTGGGACTTCGCCCATTGTATGCTGCGGGACTTTGTCTGATTGCTAATACTGCGCCTGTGGCTTTTGGGGCAGTTGGGATTCCAATCATTGCGATGACAAACCTTGTAGGGATTGAACAACAAGCTGTTGCTGCGATGGTGGGTAGAATGCTTGTGCCTTTAAGTTTGACGATACCTTTCTTTATTGTATTTTTAATGGACGGCTTTAAAGGTGTGAGACAAACTTTCCCAGCTATTCTTGTAGCAGCTGTAACTTTCACAACCACACAATTTATCAGCTCTAACTTTTTGGGTGCAGAATTACCAGATATTGCTTCAGCAATTGTTTCACTTGCTTGCACCACTTTATTCTTACGCATTTGGCAGCCTAAAGAGATCTTTAGACTTGATGATGAAAAAGATTTTTCTCATAAGAATACATTAGGGCTTGGGCAAGTCTTTAAGGCATGGTTACCTTTCATCTTGCTTGTTTTGTGTATTATTATTTGGACACAACCATGGTTTAAGGCACTTTTCGCAAAAGGTGCGCTTTTTGATTACACACAAGTAACAATTGCCTTTAATAATATTGCTCAATCAATCCAAACACCTAGCGGTGCTAATGTCGCTTTGACACTTCCTATCAATTTTGTTGCTTTGCAAGCAGGCACAGCGATTTTGGTCGCAGCATTCCTAACGATTTGGTTCTTAAGGATTAAAGCAAGCGATGCGGCGGATTGTTTCTGGGATACTTTGAAAGAAATGGCAATCCCTTGTATTACTATTGGGCTTGTAGTTGCTTTTGCATTCGTATCAAAAAATAGCGGTATGAGCACAACTTTAGGTATTGCGTTTTCTAAGACAGGCGATTTATTCGCATTCTTTAGCCCTGTTATTGGTTGGCTTGGTGTGTTTATCACAGGAAGCGATACGAGTTCAAACCTCCTCTTTGGTCCGCTTCAACAAGTTACAGCTCAAGAATTAGGTATCAAAGAAACTTTATTCTTGGCTGCAAACTCTGTAGGTGGTGTTGTCGGTAAAATGATTAGCCCACAAAGTATTGCGATTGCATGTGCAGCTGTGGGATTAGTCGGTAAAGAATCAGACCTTTTCAAATTCACTTTGAAATATTCTGTGGCGTTCATTATTCTTATTGGAATCTGGACGGCAATTATCACTATGTTCTTACCTACAATCATACCTGATGCGATACCACTTGTTAAATAAACAAGTTTAGACATTTCATTGCGCGTATGCGCAATGGGTGTCGATATTTTCTAAACACCACCTCATTTCAATTTTATTCAAATGCGTAATGTTTCAGTTTGTCCGGTATAGTAAAAGTATTTTTCAAGCACTAAAAGTGAGATGATAGATTCTCTTTGTGGATTGAGAAATTGCTCAATATACTGATGCGCATTAGCAATAATCTCTTTTGCTTCATTTGGGTGGGCAATAAAGTATTCGAGCTTTTCTTCTAAATCCGCGTAATTGGGTGCAATTTGCACATAATGCACATTGGGTAAAAGTGTGTCTTCCATAAACCAAGTCTCAAATTTTGGCTTTGGCATAATGCAGAGAGAATTTGAGCTCATCACCCATTTGAGGTTGCTTGCTACATCATTGCCTTCTAGTGAGAGAAGAAATTTGTAGGGCAAGTGTTTAGCAATGCTGACTTTTGGTTTTTGCCATTGCTGATAAATGCTTTTACTGCCGGTATGTCCTAAATCACATAAGTGATGGTTGAAATATTGTTTAAAAAACTCTGTGCGATGGGCTTGATAAATCGCCCCGCGATAAAAAAGCAGGTTTTGTTTTTCTTCAAAATGATAGGGGTCTTTGATAAAAGTAAAATGCCGCACTTTTGCGAGATTAAGTAAGGTCGAGTTAGAATAAGAAGATTCTATCCCCCCCCCCCGCATCACTTTGTAGTTTTTGTGCATAAGATGCAATCGGGCGGGATTTCGTGATAGAAGGTTTAGGGCAGATAAAATTCACATCGCCAAATGCAAAATGTGCCTTGAAGTCTTGGGGAAAATAGCGTGTGTATTCGTAAGTATCAAAAAAATACACGCTTTGTTTGCGGCTAAAACGCAAATAATCAAGACTCTTTGCCTCATCATCAAGACTGACTTTTTCTTTCATTTGGCAGTAATAATCCACGCGTGATTTGATATAGCTAATATCTGCTCTATCCTGCACATTATGGAGAATCTTTTCGCGATTTTTAGGCAAGAAAATACTAGGCACAAGGCTACGCCCGATACCTTTGCAATTGTAGAGAAAATAATTATTTTTCATACGAAATCTTTGAAGTATTCTATTGTTTTACTTAAACCCTCTTTTAGCTCAATGGTAGGCTGCCATTGCAGTTCTTGCTTTGCTAGGGTGATGTCGGGTTGTCGTTGCTTGGGGTCATCTTCAGGCAATGGGTGGAAAGTGATTTTGGATTTGGATTGAGTGAGTTCTATGACAAGCTGGGCTAGTTCTAAAATCGTAAATTCCTTTGGATTCCCAATATTGACAGGCCCATAGAATCCATCAGGGCTATTCATTAGCTTAATCATTCCATTGATGAGGTCATCGACATAGCAAAAACTTCGCGTTTGCTTACCCTCCCCATAAATGCTAATGTCTTCACCTTTGAGTGCTTGAATGATAAAATTGCTTACCACACGCCCATCATTTGGGTGCATACGCGGTCCGTAAGTATTAAAGATTCTCATTACTTTAATGTTGAGATTGTGCTGTCTTTGATAGTCAAAAAAGAGCGTTTCTGCGCATCGTTTGCCCTCATCATAACATGCTCGAATACCGATAGGATTGACACTTCCGCGATAGGATTCTATTTGAGGGTGGATTTCGGGGTCTCCATAGACTTCACTCGTGCTTGCTTGGAGAATCTTTGCTTTTGTGCGTTTTGCAAGTCCTAGCATATTGATTGCACCCATTACAGAGGTTTTGGTCGTTTGCACGGGGTCAAATTGATAATGCACAGGCGAAGCGGGGCAAGCGAGATTGTAAATCTCATCGATTTCCACATACAGCGGGAAAGTTACATCATGGCGCATAAACTCAAAGCGTGGGTGGCTTAGCAGGTGTGCGATATTTGCCTTTGTGCCGGTGAAAAGATTATCCACGCATAGCACTTCATTGCCATGCTCTAAAAGCCTCTCGCATAAATGCGAACCTAAGAATCCAGCCCCACCGGTTACTAGAATTTTTTTACTTTGCATTAAGCCCCCTTACTATGTATTTGGTGTAATTATAGTTAAAAATGATTACAGAATCGCAATAATTATAGCGTATGGGCTTCGTTTATCGCAAATAATGTGGATTCTGTGATAGAGATTAATGAATCTTTATGCTAGAGTTTCCACAAATCCCCAAAATTTTTATCCCATTCTGGAGGATTAAAATGTTCTGTCCCTCCCCCATGTGTGAAGGTAAGCTCACCCACAATGACAGGATTTTGACTAGAATCTGCACAATTTACTTCATATAAATCCACGCGCACATATCCTACTTCCATTTTTTCGCTTAATTTTTGTGCGATTGCTAACATTGTGTTTAGATTCTGTGGTTTTTGTGGTGTGTAATCTGGTGTGGGATAGCCAAAGATAAAGGGCTGTTTCTCCCACTTTTCATTAAAAATCGTCCTTGTGTGATTAGTGAATCTGTCTGTATCAATTTGAATAAAGGTTTGTTTGCCAAAACAATGAAATTTATAGTCATCAGGCACTTCAGGGCTAGTGTTTGTCGTGCTTTGGTCGCTATTTTGAGGTTTTTCTTTGAGTAATAATTCTTCTACAAACACGCGGGGTTCAATATCTTTGTAGTGCCATTCTCTATATAAGGAGTAATAATTTGTCTGCAAGTGTTTTTCGATTTTTTCTTTGGCTGATTTCAGTCGCGCTTCATCTTTTAAAAAAGATTTTTTATCTTCTACAATCACGATACCTCCGCAATCGTGGTTAGTTTTTATCACAAAAGATTGAGGCAATGTGTGAAAATCTATCGCATCAAAATTTTTATAGATTCCATAAAGTTTAGGGAGAAAGGGGCAAACATTTGTCGCAAAAAGGAGAGATTCTAAATCATCAATGGGCTTAAAAAGGAGCGAGGAAGACTTTTGGGAAATATTAGAATCTACTGCCCCCCCCCCCGTTAAAAGCTACATCATTGGGAGTATAGAAATCTTGAAGCATAGAAGCAACATAGATTCTCGCTTTGAGTTTATCGGCTAATGCTGTGTATATTGGTCGTCTGTCGTATAAAACACGATGAATAATCTTTTCGTTAAAGGTTTGAGGTTTTTTGAAATGGGGCGTGTAGCCAAAGATATGTTTATGTCTGCGAGAAAAGTATTGGGTATCGCTTAGATTAGATTCTCTGCGCTCTTTTACTTTAGCGCGCCACGCACGATAAGAAGTATAAGCAGAACTTTGCTTGATAGAGGATTTAAGGGATTTGAGGATATTTGACATTAAAGCTCCTTGTGATGAATATAGGGTGCATTATAACACAATCTCTTGTGGAATACGGAACTTGATTGGCGAGATTCTAGCTGTGCTAAAGATAAAAATCTCACCGATAGGGATTGACAATATAACAGAATCTTAAAGCTAGATTCTGTGGGATTATTGTAGTTTTTCTTTCAATAATTCATTGACGCGTGCGGGATTTGCCCCTTTAGAATTTTTCATCACTTGTCCGACAAAGAATCCAAATAGCTTGTCTTTACCGCTTTTGTATTCTGCGACTTTATCGGAATTGTCGCGTAATACTGCCTCAATAGATTCTAATAAAGCCCCATCGTCATTGACTTGTGCCAATCCCATCGTGTCAATCAGAGAATCTACATCGCCACCTTTTTGCTCTATCAGGACATCAAGGATTTCTTTGCCACTTTTTCCGCTGATTTTGCTCTCATCAATGCGTTTAACAAGCATGGCTAAAGTCTGTGAGGTAATGCCGCAATTTTGTAAATTATTCTCTGCTTTTAATCGTCCTAAAAGCTCCGTTGTAAGCCAAGTAAGCGCACCTTTTGGACTTGCTCCAAATGCAATCATTTCTTCAAAATACAAAGCTCGCTCCAGCTCTCCTATCAGCACGCTTGCATCAGATTCTTTAATGCCAAAATCTTTGATATAACGCGCTTTTTTTTCATCAGGCATTTCGGGTATTTGTCTTCCTTCTTGCATGAGAATCTTGTCAATATGCACAGGCAAAAGGTCAGGGTCAGGAAAATAGCGATAATCAGCTGCCTCTTCTTTGCCACGCATTGAGCGAGTAATGCCTTTTGTGGTGTCAAAAAGACGCGTTTCTTGGACGACTTTTTGGGCATAGTTGCCATTTTCCCATGCTTCTATTTGTCGTTCTACTTCGTATTCAATCGCTTTTTGGATAAACTTAAAGGAGTTGAGATTCTTAATTTCTACGCGGGTGTAGAGTTGAGAATCACCTTTGGGGCGAATAGAGACATTTGCATCACATCGGAAACTTCCTTCTTGCATATTTGCATCAGAGATTCCCAAAAAGCGCACGATTGAGTGAAGTTTTTTAAGATAAGCAATTGCCTCATCGGAGTTTCTCATATCAGGCTCACTGACGATTTCAAGTAAGGGTGTGCAGGCACGATTCAAATCGACTTTAGAATGGTCATTTTCATGAATATTTTTACCCGCATCTTCTTCCATATGAGCGCGCGTAACGCCTATGATTTTGGATTCTCCATTGATTTCTATGCTAATACTCCCACGTCCGACAATGGGAATCTCGTATTGGCTGATTTGGTAAGCTTTAGGTAAATCGGGATAAAAATAATTTTTTCTTGCAAATACGGAGTTTTGATTGATCTCTGCATTGATTGCAGTGCCAAACGCGATTGCTTTTTTGACGACTTCACGATTGAGCACAGGTAAAGCACCCGGAAGCCCTAAGCAAGTGGGACAAATGTTTTTGTTGGGTTCTTCCCCAAAACTTGTCGCACAAGAGCAAAAAATCTTTGTTTTTGTATTGAGCTGGACATGAACTTCAAGACCAATAATTGTTTCAAAAGCTGACATTGGAAATCCTTAATCATCTAAAATGTAAAATTTGGAATACAAAATGCTAGTATAAAGCAAAGCGTATAAAATATTAATAAACCCTTAAAACATTTTTGAATAGAATCCTTTATTTATAAAGAAAAATATCCAAAAAGTCATAAAATGTCGATTATTATCTTTAGGTAACAACTTCCAAAAAACAAATTCAATGCAAATCTATAGAAGGTTAGTGGTGGGAAAAAGGCAATGGCAAAGATGAAAATTGTTTTTTTATTAGTGTTTATTTTTGTCTTAGGTTATGCCGAAGAGCTAGAAATATACGAATCTCATACAGATACTATGCAAAATCAGCTCAATATGTCTAAAGATAAAGAATCTGAAAATAAACCTCATATTGATGAAAAACAAGGTTTGTCCATCGGTGCAGATGTCTATGAGGCAGAGGGTTATTCTGAAATGGAATTATACAAAGGAGGGACTCAAAATGAGTTTGAAGCTCCAATGTCGCGATATGGGATTGGATTTCGTTTGAATTATTCTATACAACCTGTCAAAATATTCAAACTAAGTTTTTTTGTCTCTAATGGTTTAGAAATCAATATGGAGAGAAGAGGTGGGAGAATTAAGGCTTATGATACGATTCAACGTTATGAAGAGAATGCTTATAATTATGGGCAAAGATCAATGACTTATGGGCTTATGAATAGTGTAGGTATGATTATTGCGATAGCAGAACAACATCATATTTCTCTCACACTTAAGCAAACTTATAATTATCAGAATATGTTAGGGTTTTCTATGAATGCGACAGAAAGTTTTGCTTTGAATAACATTGAGACCTCTCAAAATTCTGTTACACAAAATCCTTATTGGCTTACGACACAGATTTTTCTCACTTATTCTTATGTATTTTAGTCTTGCGAATCTGTCAAAGCTTTTGATAAAATCTAAAAAATCAAATATTAAGGGGCAATGATGAATAAAATCAGCGTTTTTGGAGGAGGTGCATGGGGTAGGGCATTGGCTTTTGCCCTTGCAGAAAAAAATGAGGTGAGTATTGTTTCAAGACGCGATATAGGCTCATTGCTCACGCCTTTAAATGAAAAATTACAACAACAAAAGTGTTTGTCAATCAGACAAGTTTCTCATGACAAAGCACTAGATGCAGAATATTTTGTTGTCGCTATTGCGACTTCGGCTTTACGAGGTTGGATAGAATCTGTCAATCTTCCTAAGAATATTAAGATTCTCTCCGCAAGCAAAGGAATAGAAGCTGGTAGCGGTGCATTTGTGAGTGATATTTTAGAAGAATTTATCCCCCACAAGAATATTTGTTATCTTTGCGGACCTAGTTTTGCCTCTGAAGTAGTGCGCTCTTTACCCTGCGCATTGGTGATACATTCGAGAAATCTTGTCCTAAGCCGTGAATTTGGTAGCTTGATGCCTTCATTTATTAAAACTTATGCAAGTCCCGATGTGGTCGGAGGTGAAGTCGCAGGTGCGTATAAAAATGTGATTGCTATTGCGGGGGGGATTTGTGATGGGCTTCAGTTTGGCGCAAATGCAAAGGCTTCTCTATTGGCTAGAGGATTGGTAGAAATGAGTCGGTTTGGGGAATATTTTGGTGCTAAGATGGAGACATTTTTAGGATTATCTGGTGCAGGCGATTTATTTTTGACTTCAAATTCGACAATGTCGCGAAATTATCGTGTAGGATTGGGATTAGCAGAAGGAAAGAAGATTGATTTGATACTCCAAGAATTGGGTGAAGTGGCTGAAGGAGTAATCACTGCTCATGCAATCACACAAATTGGGCAAAGAGAGGGTATTTATACGCCTATCGCAAGAGAGATTGATTTGATTATAGGTGGGAAATGTATGAAAGAAAGTTTGGCGACTTTGATGTATAGCCATAAATAATTTTATGGCTATCGGGTAGCAAATATTTATTTTTTTGCTTTAGCTACTTGGTCTTTTAAACCTTTTCCGGGTCTAAACTTAGGCACATTTTTTTCTTTAGTAGTGTAAGTTTTGTTTGTTCCGGGAACTTTTCCTGATTTAGCTTTTTGAATTGCAGTTTCAAATTTACCAAAGCCAACAAGCTCTACACTTTGTTTTTTAGAAAGTGCTTTAGAAATTGCTTCTGTAAAAGCATTGATTGCTTTTTCAGCATCTTTTTTTGTGTCGTATTCTCCGACTTTTTTAACTAAATCTACAAATTCTGCCTTGTTCATGCAAACTCCTTGTTATTAAAATTTGAACATTCTATTCTATAAATTTTTTGGCTATAAGTCAAGGTATATGCGCATATATTGTGTAAAAAATGCGAAAAAATGCCTATATTCTGTCTTGTTTTGAAAAAAATCAGTCAAGAATTTCTAAAAATTTCTTTGCAGCCTTAATTTGTTCCATATAGATTTGGGTTTGAAGTTGTTTTGATTCTAAGAGATCTTTGGTTTGTTGGATAAGCTCAAGTGCTTGCATTTTTTCTTCCAAAGGGCTAGATTCTAAATCATCAGGCAAATGAGCAATGAGATCAAATGCTTTTTGGTCATCTTGCTCTAAAAGTGCAATCTTGAGTTTATCGAGCCAATTCATCTTGATTAATTTCTCTCCATGCTTCTAAGAGACCTTTAGCGACATTAATAACGGTATCTACTTTGGTCGTATCATTAGTAACATTAGCTTGTGTCAAAAGTTTGATTTGGTGTGTATAAAGCCCCGTAAGATACACAGCTACATCGCCACCTTTATCATAATCAAGCGTATTAAGAAGCTCGGTAAAAATATCTGTTGTGCGATTAATGTAGTAGATTTTTTTCTCGATGTCTTCTGCTTCAATGTATCGTTTGGCTTGAGCAGAGAATCTTAAAATCCCTTCATAAAGCATCTCGATGAGTTTAGCAGGAGATTCTACGGAAACTGAATTTTGTTGGTATAAATTATAAGCATTATTGCCACGCATATTTACTCCTTATTTTTTAGCTACAGATTGGTCAATCATTAATTGCACACTACTGAAAGCATTATTAGTTTTTGAAATCTGCGAATCATAAGCGGCAAATCGTTGCGCCATAATATCATAACGCGTATCCAACTGCTGGATAGCTTTTTTACGATCTTCACGCAACTTTTTGTCATCTTTTGTGAGACTTTCTTCTAAAATCTTGAGTCTTGCATTCCCACCATTCAAGAGTCTGTCAAGTTCTTGATCAAACTTCTTAAAGACACCATCAACCTGCACCTCTTTGAATTCTAATGTTTTTACACTTCCATTGAAAAATTCTTGAGTTCCCTTCGGATCGGCACTAAGAGCCATTTGCAGTTTGCTCACATCAAGGCTCATTCTTCCTTTTTCATCAAGTGCTAATCCGTATTTTGCAAGGCTTTTGATTTCGGTTTCTGTAACGACATTTGTAGAAAATATCCGTGTAAGAGATGGGCGTATCATACGAATATCGCTATTGCCATTAAAGATTCCAGCAATCTTAGAATCTTCATCGTATCGTGTAACTTCATCAAGCTTTAGAGAAAGCTCGTTGTAGGATTCTACAAAATTTTTCACTGATTCTACGATAGCCTCATCGTTGCGAGTGATATTGATGACGGCAGGTTTGTCTGGCGGAGTTGTCGTAAGAAGCTCAATATTAACACCGCTTACAACATCATCAATAGTATTTGTAGGACGTTTCATTGAGATTCCATTATAAGAGAATCTCGCATCTTCTGCACTTTGAACTTTTCGAATTTTAAACAATTCTGATTGTGTTTTTGCATAATCCATAATTGTTCCAGATTTTAAGCCTAAACTTTCCAAAGCTTTTTTACTATCTGCATCGGCATTGGCAAAAATACTTACTTCGCCTGTGTCTGAATTGATAACGAGTTTGCCCTCATCATTGACTTTAGCATAGATTCCGGCAATATTGTTAATCGCTTCAGCAATTACTTTAGCATTTTGGCTTGCTGAATTTTTTTCTTTTGTTAAAGTTGCCAAATCAAGAGGCACACTACCAATAGTGATTGTTCCTTTAATTTTGCCAGCCCCTATGCTCCTTGTAGCTACAATCAAATCTTCTTGAGTGGCTGCTTGATTCTCTGCACTGAATCCTAGATTGCGTGCTTTATTGCCTTCAATCTTGATTGCATAGCCTCTCCTGTCGTTAATAGTGAGCGCATCACTATTAGCTCCACCTATGCCGATATTAATCTCTTCATCAAGCAAACCCTCAAAATCAGCATTGTTTCTAATAGCCTCCATAATGGCATCTTTAAGGCTTTGAGCGTTATCTTGTGATTTGGCATTCGAGCTTGTTCTTGGAAGAGTGATAGAGAGTGTTTTTTCTAGACCCTTCTTGTCTTTAAGAGTGATATTAAAATCCCCATCTTTCAGTTCAATAGCACCTGATGGGACAATATTGCCACTTGCCGTAGAACCGAAATAAACGCGATTTGATTCGCCGGTATCTTTTGAGTTAATCATAAGCTGATAAGGATTTGAGCCACCTGTTTTCATAACGATACCTAATACTTCACCATTTGTAGTATCCGTGATCATTTGAGCGACTTCCCCAAGCTCCATTCCAGCCTTGATGTCAATCTTATAATCTCGTCCTTTGTGATGGAATTTTAAGACAGAATCTTTTTGGCTAAAAACAGATTCACGACTTTCGTATTTTCCTCCCATCTCGTTAATATCTGAAGTTGCTACAGAATCTACATCAATTTTAATATCCTGTGTGGGCACACCATCGGAAATAGTAGCCTTAAGCGCATCACCAATAACATTGCTTGTTCGTCCTAAATAGGTCGAATAATCACCTAATTTACTTGCAGAAGATTTTAAATCTCTTAGAAAAGAAGTGATAGCAACCAATTCGGTTTGTTTTTCAACATTTTCTTCTATTTTTTTATCAATAGGCTTAATATGTGATGCTTCATCAGCCTGTCTTAGTTTGTCAATCACATCATGATTTAAAACTTTACTTCCAAGACCGAGAGAGCTTAATGTGCCAAGTGCCATACTTTATCCTTAATTCTTTAAACAAAATGCCATAATGATTGAATTATCAACCCTGTTTATTAAAAATAACACCAATGACTTCGCGCATTCTTGTCATAAGCTCAATTGCCTCTTTTGAAGGAATCTCACGAATAACTTTATCGGTGTTAGCTTCTTTTACGGTTACCATTAAGCCGGGAATATTTTCTTCGTATGAAAATTTAATGTCTGTATCAATGCGTTTCATTTCGTCATTAAGTTTCTTACTAAGCTCCCTTAGCTCACTTTCAAGCTGCTTTTTATCTTCTCTATCCTGATGTTGTGCGGTTTCTTCTCGCATTTTAATTTCTGTCGGTCTCGCATCTTCGTTGATCAGCTTTCCGCTAGAATTTACCATATTCATCAGTTGATTCTTGATTGCATTCGTGTTTGTATTTGCGCTGTTGATGCCATCAATCATAACTTCCTCCTTGAAATTTTAGACTAAAATCAAAACATATATCGGTTAATTATTATAATTGTTTAATTGAGTTTAATAAATTCTGCAGGGTTGATATGTTTGTCTTTTTGCGTAACTTCAAAACTTAATCTCTCATTGACTTTCCCGATAATCGTGCCTTTTTTAATATTCATACCTGCTTTGATGCTTGATTCTATTTTGTCTAAATAAGCATAAATTGTATGAATTGCATTGATATGTTCTATAATAATGACTTTTTTCAATCCCGGAGCATCTTTAGCATAGACGACTTTTCCATCAAGGACATTTTTAACGCTCGCATTGGGCGATTTAGGATTGAACATAATAGCTGCATTGAAAATTTTGAATTGATACACCGGATCAAAATAAGGTCCAAACTTTTTTTCAATCGTATATCTTTCAAGAGGCGGAAAAGTTTTAGCCCCTTTATAACTGACAATGGGGACATCACGATACGAAGTGCCAAGTTGTTTAGGAGCTTTGATGCTGTTAGGTTTTTTTTGATTATTGATAAAGGCTTGCTGGTTGGTAGCTTTTCCTTGTTGATCACGCTCCTTGATGATGTTTAGCTTTGCAAGAATATCATCAAGACTTTTACGTTCTTTTGCAATGTCTTTGAGTTGTTGGTCATAAACTTTAAGTTCAGTCTGCATTTTTGCGAGAATAGCTTTTTGATTGTCTTTGGCATTTTGGAGGGTTTCTTTGCGGGTAGTTTGCGTTTTGATTGATGTTTGGAGTTGATTAATAGTGCTAGAAATTCGTTTTATTTCATTATTGAGAATGGTTTGCTGAGCATCAAATTTTTTTACTTGCGTTTTTGTATTACGATAGAGAATCTCATAAATATGAAATTCAATGACATCATCAATGGAATCAATCGAAGATTGGTTATTGATAACAGCATTAAATGCAATACTTTGAGTGATTAACTTAATCAATTGTGTTTCAATATTTTGCTTTTGTTTAAGCAAACGATTCTGTTTTTCTTGAGTTTGTTTGAGAGTTTTTTCTTGAGTTTGGTATTTACCTTGATTTTGGGCAATATCTTTTTCTAATTGTGTGATTTTATGCCCAAGTTGCGTGAGCTCGATGTTTTTTGCATTGATAGCTTTGCCCAGCTCATCAAATTTTTTACTAATGGCTTTTTCTTGAGATTGCGTTTTGGCAAGCTTGTCTTTATTAGCGGCAATATCTTTGTCGATATTTGCCTCACATACATTAATGAGGACAAATAAAAGAATCCAGGCATAGCCTCGCATTACAAATCTTTTTGTTTAATAATCACAAAGACCACAGACACAATTGAGACAAGAATGGAAGTGAATAAAAGAATGATAAAATCACTAGCCGTTCTAAAAATATCACTGGTTACCTCAAGCGTTCGTAGGATTTCTTGCATACGATCATATCCCATTAGATAGGCTGTCCCTATGATAATTAAAATGGTTGAAATAATAGAATCTATAAAAGCTAAGCGGAATAAAATCCCATTGCGCATCCACGCAGGTGCGCCCAAAAATGCCATAATCTCCATACGATCACTATGCTCAAATTTCCAAATTTCGATTTGTTTAACCATCAAAATATAGCTTAAAACAGCAATTAAAGAAGCAAAAACAACAATAGAACTTTTGATGATGAGTAAAAGCTTATAAACTTGAGAATGGCTTTTTGTGAAAGATTCGACTTTAGTTACGCCATTGAGTTTTGACAATGTGTTATTGATTTTTTGTAATCTTTCTTCATCAGGGAAAACAGAGAGTTTGAGAGAATAGAAAAAAGGTAATTCTTTTTGGAGTGTCTCGAGGCTCTCCCTGCTTAACTCTTTTTTGAGCTCATTAAGCATATAGTCAGGAGTGATGGTTTTAAGCTCTTTTGCTTCACGGATAAAACTTTCGATTTTATCAATAGTGAGAGGGCTTTTGGAAGCAATCACGATTGAATAGCTGTCAGAGAGTTTGTTTTCGTGTTTTGTTACGGCACGATTGACAAGCATAATACTTTCCAAGCTAAAAAGTAGGGCTAAAAGGGGAATAATCAATGCCAAGTGTCTTTTAAGCAAATTCATACACAACTCCTTCTTCAATGTGTAATCGCCGATAGGGAATATTCAGTCGATCAGGCATACGGTGTGTAACGACAACCACGGTGATACCGAGCTGTTCATTAACGCCTTTGAGCAGATTCCATATCAATTCACTTGAATAATCATCGAGGTTACCCGTAGGCTCATCAGCGAGGATAATAGTAGGATTATGTGCTACTGCTCTTGCCATTGCTACGCGTTGCTGCTCACCCCCGCTAAGTTCTAAAGGAAACTTATTAGCTTTGTGTGAAAGTTTGATATGCACAAGAAGCTTTTCTACCTGTGATTTGCATACTTCTTTTTTGTAGCCATTAATGATCATGGGCAACATAACATTTTTTTCGATATTCCATTCTTTGATCAGTTTATAATCCTGAAAGACAATCCCAATACTGCGGCGTAAAAAATTAATGCGGTTTTTTGAGGCTTTTTGCATATTGAGACCATAGACATTCAGATGTCCGCTTTTGACACCGAGATAGCCATAAAAAGAGCTAAGAATTGTGCTTTTTCCGCTCCCTGAAGCACCTGTGATAAACACAAATTCTTTTGCGTTGATACTAAAGGTTGCGTCTTTAATGACAATTTCATCACTATAGCCCAAATTGAGATTCTTTGCTTCAATAATTGCACCCAATTTTCACTCCTTCATTAAAATTTTCTTTAAGTATTGGTGAGCCTTTACGGCTGCATTTGTAGGGATAGGATCACCCCCGACATACCATGATTTTGTCTCATCTTCTCGAAATTCGATGTGTAAAAATTTGTTTTGAGGCTGATTAAAATCCCCAAAACATAGCATTAAAACATAAATATTATGAGCCTTATAGAGACTATCAATGTGTAAAAACCAATCTTTTTCTAAGATTTTACTCGGATAGTTTATATAATTATCCAAATTTTTTCTTAGAATCTTATCAAAGTGGAAGGTTTTTTGTATATTTTGTGTATTTTTTGTAGGGGTATTGTCTATTGATGTATTTTTAAAGATTTGGAGATCAAAAATGTTTTTACATTGTCTTTTCCATCTTGCTTCGTATTTGCTCACGACAGAAGCTTGTTGGTTTTTATATATGTGCATTTTAAGAGAATCGAGGCGAAGGGCAATGTGAAGTGAATCTGTAAAATATTGCTCATCATCACTTCTTAAATGTAGCATTCCATTGGGTTGAAGCACCCTTAAGGCTTGCTGTAAAAATATTTCTGAAAAAACGCGTCTATGGGGTTTTTTATGCCATGGCACAGGGAAATGTATATAAATAGCTTGAGCAAGATTATCGGGCATAATTTCAAGCAAGATTCTCGCATCGCAATTGATAATATAAAGATTATTGAGATTCTCAATCTGAATCTGTCGCAGAATCTGCTCAATTGAAGGTGTGTGAATCTCAATGCCAACGCAAATAGTGTGAGGATTTTCTTTTGCAAGATGCAGTAAATGTCTGCCCGAACCAAATCCAATTTCAAGGATAAAAGATTCTGTAAAATTTGTAAAAAATGCAATTGATTTGAGATAATCAGACTGGAGATTCTGACGAATACTATTGTTGTTGAGATTATGAGAAATAACGCTTTCTTGGGTATCACACAGAATCTTTAACGCATTCTTGATAATACCTGTGGGCTTGATTCTCGTATTTTTCTCACATTTGAGAATCTCATTGTGTTGAGAATCGTTGCGTTGCACTTTGCGTAAGTAAAACTCTTGATCATCAAAACGCACGAGAATCAAGGATTGTTTATCATCACCATATTTTTTGGCTTCATAGACAAAGTGATAATCTCCTATTGTGCAAGGTAAGGGAGGTATAACAATATGAGGTGCAAGAAAATGTGGCATTATGGCTCAAGGGATAATTCAATTTCTTGAGAAGGAGCAGATTCTATTTCATGCTCATCAACACTCACGACACTATAGAGATATTTTTTATTAGGCTGCATCTCTTTATCGATAAAAAAAGTATCTGTAATGTCTGTGAAACGCAAAGCTTGTTTCCATAGTTGTTTTTCTTTGCGATAAATTGCGTAATATTTAACGCGCTCATCACTCGAAGCTTTCCATTGAAGATGTGCTTGCTGGTTTTGCATTTTTCCCTCAAACATTGTAGGAGCTTTGGGTGGATTCAGACTTGAACCTTGAGGCGGATAACTGCTCCATTTTCCCTCAAGTTCATTTTCTCCAAGTAATACGACTTGATAGATATAACTTTCTCCATCTTCTTTAAGCTTGTGTGTATAAGAAGTTTGGGTTGTTGTAGCTAAGTTTTTAAAATCTTTGCCATTTTTAGAATACAGAATCTTGTAACGCTTAGTTTTCACACCTTGCGCATCAGGTGCTTCGTCCCATGTGATTTTGATTGTTTTTGGGAGATTTGTAGTGGCTTGAATGTTGGCGATAGGATTAGGTTGCTGTATGGTCGTAACACTGACACTTTGAGAGGGTTTAGCACGGACACCTTCGTAACTTTTCGCAACAATACGATAGGTGTAGGTAACTCCATCTTTAAGATCTGTATCGAAATATTCCACACTCAAGCGATGAGGAATGGTTTCGATTGTTTTAAATTCTCCTGCACTATCAAGACGTTCGACCAAATAAGATTTGATACTAGGATTTGGGTGCGGAGACCAAATGAGTTTAATTGTTTTGGGACGATTATTGATTGCAAAAACACTCTCTACCGGATCAATATAAGAGGTCTGAATCGGGATAGGATTGCTTTTAGGAGAAATAGTGTTATTTGCTCCAAGTGTTGCAAAGGCGTAAGTGTATTTGGTTTGTGGCTTAAGTTTTGTATCAGAATAATGTGTAGAAAAAGGATTTTTGATGGTTGCGATTTTTTGTAATGTTTCGTCTTTGTTGTTTTGAGCACGATAAATCACGAAGCCTTTGATACGAGAATCTGCGATTGACTTCCATTCAAAGCCTACCGATGAGACATCTATGAGTGTATTGACAGAATCTAAAGATGGTAACGAAGCATCTTCTTGTGGTGTTTTGCCAAGTGATGATAAAGTAGCGCAAGATTCAAGAGAGAACATCAAAAGAGCGCATAATGCGATCTGTTTCCAACATTTCTGTAATATCCTTACAGCCATTGAAGTCCTTTGTGAAATGAGTTTGTATAAATTCTAGCATATCTGTTAAAATAGGAGCTTTAAAAAACATTTTTTGCGAAGTTTTGGGGTGATTGAGATATAAAATATAAGCATGAAGCAAGATTCTGTTTTGATAGAAAAATGTTTTTGCAGAGGGTTTATAGCCATAAAGCGTATCTCCTAAAATGTGCCGCGAGAGACTCTCAAGATGAACGCGTATCTGATGTGTGCGTCCTGTGTGTAGTTTGACTGCTATTAACTCAAGTGCGCCATTGTCAGAAGTCGCAAGTTTTACCATAGAGCTTTTTGAATAACGAATGCCTTTGGGGATATGAGTGTGTGTGGTGTTTGTGATGTCAGATTCTGTAAAGGGCATGGGAATGTGAATCTTGCTCATTTTGAGGCGATTATGAGGAGAGCGTCCCATGAAACATTCAATATCTTGATGATTTTTTAGTGGGGTGTCAATAATAGCAAGGTAATAACGACCCATTTCTCTTGTCTTAAGTGTGTGGGAAAGATTCTGATAAGCAAGAGGTGTTTTAGCAATCGCCAAAGCCCCGCTAGTCTGCTTATCAAGCCGATGCACAATACCATAACGCTCATTCCCGCTTAAAGTATGGAATCGGTAAGAATGAAATTTGAGCCAATCTACAAGGGTGGATTCTTTGACACTAGGAGCTTCGTGAATTACTAAATGTGGGGGTTTATTAATAATCAAAATATCTTCATCTTCATAAATAATACTAATAGCAAATTTTTCATCATCAACACAAAAAGCAGTATTTTTGTCTGCAGATTCTACAGATTCTGTCGTGGGTGATAAAATCGTGATAGTGTCGTTAAGCCCGATAGTATAGCCGTTTTTATTGCAGATTTTCCCATTGACGAGCACAAAGTGATTTTTAATCAGATTCTGAATCTGGTTTTTGCTACTTTGTAATTTGAGACTTAGATAAGAATCAAGTCGCATTTTGCTATTCGTTAAGTCATTCTCTGTTATAATAAGATTCTGCATATTTTGTATGTCCTAAATACTTATAAATTTAAAGATATAGAATCGATTGTTTTAAGGAAAAATAGTGATTGACCGGCGTATTTTAGCACACTTTGATTATATTTTATTACTCTTTGTGATTCCTTTAGTGGGTATTTCGCTTTTTCTTATCCACGAATTAGATCCTGTGCTTTTTGCTAAGCAAGTAAAATATATCAGCTTGGCTTGTGGTTTGGTCATTTTTTTATTTTTTGTTCCTTTTAGAAAGCTTAATACGCTTATTATGGCACTTTATGCGATTTGTTTGGTGCTTTTGGTGTTGGTGCATTTTATAGGGACACAAAAACTCGGTGCGCAACGTTGGGTGGATATTCCTTTTACAAATTTTTCTATTCAGCCTAGTGAAATTATGAAAACTTCTTTGATGCTTCTTTTGGCATCATATATTGCTAACAATCCTCCGCCTAAAGATGGCTATGGATTCAAAGAATTTGTTGTTATTAGTATTGGGATTCTTATACCTTTTCTGATTATCCTTAAAGAGCCGGATTTGGGCACGGCAATGGTGGTTTTACTCACAGGATTTGGCACACTTTTTTTGATTGGTGTGAATAAAAAAATTTGGATTTCTTTAGCACTGATTGTTGTGGTTTTAGCACCGGTGATGTATGTAGTCGATCCGCTTAAGGATTATCAAAAAAAACGCATTATGGACTTTGTTTCCGATAAATCTCCCTATCAAGTCAATCAAGCTTTAATTGCCATTGGAGCAAGCGGATTGGTTGGTAAATCCAAAGAAAATGCTACACAATCGCAGTCTCGATTTTTGCCTTATGCAAATACTGATTTTATTTTTGCGTATTTTGTCGAACGTTTTGGATTTTTAGGTGCGTTAGGCTTGTTGGCGTGGTTCTTTTTTATGATTGTGCATATTTTAAGCTTAGGTTTTGCATATGGGAAAGATTATTTTTTACGCGTAGTGGCGAGTTATATTGCTATATTGCTTTTTTTGTATGTAGGAATCAATATTTGTATGGTTATAGGGTTAGCTCCTGTGGTTGGGATTCCCTTACCTTTGGTAAGTTATGGAGGGACAAGTTTTGTAACCTTTATGACACTTTTTACAATCTTAGAAAACATTCTTGCCTTTAGGTTTGTTTTTGAGTATAATTCCAACTCGAATAAGCGGGGACCTTTAGCTCAGCTGGTCAGAGCACTCGGCTCATAACCGATTGGTCGCAGGTTCAAATCCTGCAAGGTCCACCATAAAAACTTTTAAGAGTATTACTTAATCATCAATATTAAAAAATCAAGACTTAATCTTTTAAAGGTTGAGTCTTGATGATATTTCTGTGATTTTTTAGAATCTCCAAAACATTATTTTGCTGTTTTTATTTCGATGAATATTAACAAAAGAGCCTTTTTAGATTGGCTTTTTGTGCTATAATAACCCTTATACTTAAAAAATATTAAAACATTTAAAAGGTTTGGCTTTAATGATTACTTGGATGCAAAAGCATAAAAAGTGGTTGGTAATTACAATTTGGATCAGTGCTATTGCTTTTATTGGTGCTGGAATGGTGAATTGGGGTTCTTATGGTTTTGGTTCAAGTAACGATAAAGTTGCCACTGTGGGACATATCGATATACATTTTGCAGAATATCAACGCGCTTATAATGAAGTCTATAATGAATATTCGCGCATACCGCAGCTTGGAGGTATTTTAGATGAGGCGCAAGCTAAGCAGCTCGGTTTGCCTAAAATTGCTTTACAAAGACTAATCCAGCAGACACAATTGCTTAATTTTGCACAAGATTTGGGTTTGGAAGTCAGTGATCAAGAAGTTAGCAATGAAATTATTAATGCTAATGTCTATGTCGATGATCAAGGACGATTCAGTAGCGAAATTTATAAACAATCTCTCCGTGATCGTCAGATGCGCACTGATGAGTTTGAGGAGAGCATACGCAAAGTTTTACTGATACAAAAGTTACTTGGTGTAATGAATCTCAATACCGAGCAGCCTCTTGTGCATATTACACCACTTGAAGTTTCCTCTCTAAAAATGGCTTCTTCAATTTATGATAGATTAATGGTAGGAATAATCCCTACTAGCCAAATATCTTTTGATGTCAAAGAAGATGAGGTAAAGGAGTTTTGGTTAAAGAATGCAAGTCAATGGAAGACTCCTATGGCTTTTCATGTCGAATATATCCTTGTCCCCTATAGTGAGCAGAATCCACAAGAGGAAGAGCTTCTAGAGCATTACAATGATTTCAAGACCGACTATTTCAATGAAGATGGGCATTTGATGAGCTTCGATGAAGCAAAAGATCTCGTATTGAGAGATGTTCAAAAAAGCAAGGCTGAAAGTGTGGCAAAGCGAGAATATATTGCTTTGCGTGATGGCAAGAAAAAAGGCGAGGAAACTCATTTTGATGAAAATGATCACTATTTTATTAAAAATGGTGTAGATTTGGTAGTCGCAGATATGAAGGTTGCTCAAAAAGGACAGACGCTCCGACCAATCGAGGCAGATAAGGGTTATGTAACTTTGAAGATTCTTGATAAAACAGAGAGTGTGGATAAAAGTTTTGATGAAGCGAGAAACGAGGTAAATGAGGCATTTAAAAAATATAAGAGACATCAAGAATTGATTAAGATTGCGCAAGAAAGTATCTCCACATTTAAGGGCAAAGATATTGGGTTTGTGAATAAGTATTATAATGGCACAATTGAAAATCTAGATACGACACAAAAAGCACATTTTCTTAATCAAGTTTTTAGCAGCAATCAAAAAGAAGGATATGTGCTTTTTGAAGATAAAGCTGTGATGTATCGTATTTTGGAGCAAGCAGTGATGCCTTTACAAGCGGTTGATTTTGATGTAGTAGCTAAAAATGTGAAATACGGTATAATAGCCGAGACATTAATGGTCTATTTAGGTAAACGTTATAAAACCACAATGTATATAGATTTGGATAAGTGAGGTATAAGCAGTGAATCAGACCATATTAGGCATTGATATTGGTTCTACCAAAATTTGTTCGATCATTGCAGATATTAAAGATGGTGTTCCTTATATTATAGGCACAGGTTTTCATAAAGCTGAAGGAATCAGAAAGGGTTCTATCACAAACATTGAGCAAGCTTCGCAAGCCATTAGAAATTCTGTAAATGATGCCAAGCGCGTGGCAGGGACAAATGTAGAAAAGGCTATTGTATCACTATCTGGTGCTTATACAAAAAGCCTAAGATCTTCAGCAGTGGCAAATGTGCCTAACAATGAGATTGGATTAAAAGAAATTAATCGTGCAATGCAATCAGCCATTTATAATGCCCTTATTCCCGATGATCACACCTTGATTCA
Source organism: Helicobacter sp. MIT 05-5293 (assembly GCF_000765665.2). Classification (NCBI taxonomy): domain Bacteria; kingdom Pseudomonadati; phylum Campylobacterota; class Epsilonproteobacteria; order Campylobacterales; family Helicobacteraceae; genus Helicobacter; species Helicobacter sp. MIT 05-5293. The sequence goes on along the minus strand of NZ_JROZ02000004.1, from coordinate 149,731 downwards.
CGCATTGCCTTATGAATTTAGGCTTGACGATCAGAATCCCGCAGAAGATCCAATGGGTATGAGCGCATCGCGTTTAGAGGTATTTGTGCATATTATAACAGCTAAAAAAGCGGCATTAGAGAATCTAAAGAAAGCTGTGCGTTCAAGCGGTATAGAGATTGACAATATCGTTTTAAGTGCTTATGCTTCATCTATCGCTGTTTTAACGAATGAAGAAAAAGATTTGGGTGTAGCGTGTATTGATATGGGCGGGCAGACTTGTGATTTAATGATTCATAATGGTTATTCAATGCGTTATAGTGATTTTCTTAGCGTGGGTTCTAATAATATCACGATTGACTTAGCTACGGCTCTTAATACACACCCAAGCACTGCAGAAAAGATTAAGACAGATTATGGTAAATTAATCTTGAGTGATGAGGACAAGGATAAAGCTTTGGAGATTCCTATTATGGCAAATGAATCTGCTACAAATAAAGTCAATCTTGAAATTATACATACCGTGATTTCCGCGAGAGTGGAAGAAACTTTATTACTTTTGGCAAAGAGTATCGAAAAAAGTGGTTTGAGAGAAAAGATTGGCGCAGGTATTACCCTAACTGGGGGTATGGCAAATCTTGAAGGAATGCAAGAATTTGCATCAAGCATATTCCGTAAGCCGGTGAGAATCTCAAAGCCTGTTTCTATAGATGGGCTTTTTGACGGATTAAAAGGGACGCATAGTGCTACTGCAATAGGCTTGATACTTCATGGTGCTGGACAACATACGAATTATGAAATGGATTGTGAAAAGAAGATGCGCTACCGAAAGAGTAATCTTGTTGCAGACACAAATGGTATAGGTAATATTGAGCTATCAAAAGAACATAATGTGCAAGATATTGCAATAACGACACAAAATGCTCCTCATATTATTCACAAAAGTGATCTTTCACAGATTAAGACTTCTGATGGGGATAGGCATGACAATATATTCATTAGATTCTGGAAATGGCTTAGCCAACTATTTTAAAGGATAAGATATGGAAGAAATTAATTTGGACATTCACGAAGTAAATCAAGGCGCGGTTATTTCTGTCATTGGTGTTGGCGGTGGCGGTTCTAATATGGTGAGTTATCTTACCACAACTAATCCACATAATGCTATAAGGCTTATTGCTGCCAATACTGATATTCAGCATTTACAAAGCACTAATGCTGCTGTCAAAATGAAACTTGGAGAGAAGCTTACTAAGGGATTGGGTGCAGGAATGCAACCAGAAATTGGAAAAAGAGCAGCGGAAGAAACTTATGAAGAGATTAAAGCTGTATTAGCAGATTCAGATATTGTTTTTATTTCTGCAGGATTGGGTGGTGGCACAGGCACAGGTGCTGCACCAGTCATTGCCAAAGCCGCAAAAGAAGTAGGCGCATTGACAATTTCTATTATCACCAAACCTTTTAAAATGGAGGGTATGAAACGTTCTCGTCTTGCTGAAGAAGGATTAAGAAATTTAAAACTAGAAAGTGATTGTTTAATTGTAATTCCTAATGATCGTCTTTTATCTATTATTCCTAAAAATTATGGCTTACGCGAAAGTTTTAATATGGTTAATGATGTCCTTGCTAGAGCAGTTAATGGGATTTCAGGTGTTATTTTAGAACATAGCGCGCATGACATTAATGTAGATTTTGCTGATGTCCAAACTGTTATGAGTTATAAAGGTCTAGCGTTAATGGGTATTGGTGAATCAAGTGGAGATGGTGCTGCCTCTCATGCTGTGCGTATGGCAATAGAATCTCCGCTTTTTGATAATATTTCTATTAATGGCGCAATGGGCATACTTGTCAATTTTGAGATACACAGCAACTATCCTCTTTTGGAAATTCAGGAAGCAATGGAGATTGTTAATGCAATCGGAGATGCAAATGAGGCAGCAATCGTATTTGGAACAAGAACATTGAATGATATACCACAGGATTTTGTGCGTGTAACAATCGTTGCAACAGGCTTTGAGAAAGAAGTTGTAGGAGGTAGTGATTGTGAATCTTCTTCTAAAACCCATACTAGCCAAAAAAGTTTAGAACAATCTCGCGATCTCATTATTGATATACAGAGAAGAAAAGTGAGTGGTGATGAGTTTCGTTTGCTCACAGATGAGCACGATAGCATTGATGTGCCAACCTATTTGCGTAACCAAAAAGACTGATATTATACTAGCAAATTGGATTAATTGAAAATATGCAAGAAGTTGATTTAGACATTCGCGTAGTAAATCAAGGTTGGGTTATTTCTGCCATTGGTGTTGGCGGTGGCGACTCTAATACGGTGAGTTATCTTGCTATGACTGATTCACCTCATGACCTTGAGGTAGATTTTGTCGATATCCAAAAGGTTATGAGCTATAAAGGTCTAGCGTTAATGGGTATTGGTGAATCAAGTGGAGATGGTGCTGCCTCTCATGCTGTGCGTATGGCAATAGAATCTCCGGATAATATTTCTATTAATGGCGCAATGGGCATACTTGTTAATTTTGAGACACACGGCAACTATCCTTTCTTGGGACTTCTTGAAGCAATGGAGATTGTTAATGCAATCGGAGAAAATGAGGCAGCAATCGTTTTTAGAGTAATAACATTGAATGATATACCACAGGATTTTGTGCGTGCGACAGTCATTGCAACAGGTCTTGAAAAAGAAGTCATAGGTAGTGGTGATTGCGAAATCAACGCATAAATCGTTCAGAATCGAATTTAGTAAATTAAGATTCTATAAATACAAACAAAAGAATTTAATAATGGCTAAAATAGTGTTGAAAATCAAAAGTAGGGTATCAAAGATATGGTATGCTCGGAGGGATTCAAACCCCCGACCTACAGGACCGCAACCTGTTGCTCTATTCAGCTGAGCTACGAGCACTTGTATTCTTAAATCAATTAAACGATCTAAATTTGAAATTCTAGCTAAAAATCCTTAAAACTCACTTCAAATTTAAATAAAATTTGTTATAATCTGAATCTTTTTTACATTTTAAAGAAAGTAGGTGATTAGATGCCCGGTATCAAAGTTAAAGAAGGTGAATCGTTTGAAGAAGCATACAGAAAGTTCAAAAAACAAACAGATCGAAATCTTGTTGTAACAGAGGTGCGAGCTCGAAGGTTTTTTGAATCAAAAACTGAAAAGCGTAAAAAACAAAAAATCAACGCTAAGAAGAAAATGCTCAAACGACTTTATATGCTTAGACGCTACGAATCTAAACTCTAAAATCAAATTGCGCTTTAAGCGTAATTTGATTTACTTCGCTTCATTTTTTACTGACACAATTGCTTAATCGTTGCTTTTATTTCACTATAATCATAAAAAATAAAATTAGGATTTGCGATGAACTCTCCTCTCGTTCGTATCGTTTCTCTCACTAAAACTTATAAAAATGTTACGGCTCTTAGAAATGTGAATTTAGAGATTCCGCAAGGTCGGATAGTCGGATTATTAGGACCTAATGGTTGTGGTAAAACAACAATGATTAAAATTCTCGTAGGGCTTTTGCAACAATATGAAGGAGAGGTTTATATTGACGGATTCAAACCCGGCATACAAACAAAGTCTATCGTGGCTTACTTGCCTGATAGAAATATCCTTAATCCCGCAATGAATGCGTTTGAATGCGTGAAGTTTTTCGAGACTTTTTATGCAGACTTTGACAGCACACAAGCTAAAGAAATCATCAATGTTCTTCAGATTCCCACTAATCGCCCAGTCAAATCAATGTCTAAAGGCACAATCGAAAAGCTTCACTTGCTTCTCACGCTTTCTCGCCGCGCAAAAATCTATATTTTTGATGAGCCGATTGCGGGAGTCGATCCTCTAGCGCGTGAGCAAGTTTTTGAGCTGATTTCTCGCTATGCAAATGCTGATGCAAGTATTTTGCTTGCTACACATCTTATCCACGATGCACAGAAGATTCTGAATGATGCGATTTTTCTCTACGAGGGAGAAATTTTGCGTTATGAGAGTATAGATCGCATCATTTCTGCTGACCAACCTCATCTTGAGGAAGCATTTAAAAGCGACTTTAAGGCAAAAATCAACCAAAAGCAGCAAATCTCATCACAATACGGAGAGGCATTATGAAAGGCTTTCTAAGAGATTTTTTCAATTTATTCAAATATGAGCTTTTATCAAGTGCAAAGTCTTTGCTTTTTACTTATGTCTTAGGTATGGTTTGTTTTTGTCTTGTTATTATTGTCCCAGACCGCAATAATATTGTGCTTTTTAGTAGCTTTGATTGGCTTGAGCTAGTGGTTGGTTTTATAAGTGTCGCAAGCTTTGCTGCTTTCTTTGTCATTTTAGTTTTGCGGGTATTTCATACTTTTTGGCGTGAGATTTTTGGCGCACAAGGATACCTTACGCTGACACTTCCTGTGAGTCTTGATGCGATTTTGCTTTCTAAAATCTTTACTTATACATTTTGGATTGTTGCTGGAATCATTTTGGGACAATTTATCATTATGTTTGTCGATAATGGACGCAATGTATCTCCCAAAACATTTGTGGATTCTTTTGTGTTTTATCACACGATTTCGACTATTTTTTGGATTTGTTTTATTCTTTTTATTACTGCATTGTTAAATGCCCTTCAAGTGCGTTCCTTTGTATTTATTAAGGGCTTCTTGTTAGCTCTTGTGATTTTTATCATCAAAAAGATTCTTGGTTTTTCAATCATTATTTCAGACTTTGAGCAAAATGCGCTTATGATATGGTTTGACAATAGCTCTTTGTCCCTTTTACTTGATGTGGTGTTTAGTATTCTTTTCTATCTTGGCGCACGATTTTTGATCATTTATAAGCTTGAATTGGAATGACTACATTTAGCAGGGTTTTAAACGATAGATTCTTAGCCAAAAGCTATGTCCTTTTAATCTTCCTTAACACCCTTATTTTATTTGGTTCTCAATATTTTGTCTATACTAAACATTGGGATTTGTATTGGTTTAGCTCATTTTTTTATCGCGAATTGCTTTTTATTACGAGTTATTTTTTAGTCTTTTATGCGCTTAGTTTTTTGCCTAAGCGTTTGTGTTATTTATTTGTTGGTGTGATTCTTGCACTTAGCGGTGTTTGTTTTGTGATTGATGCTTTTTTGCTTCATCATTTTGATACGAATCTCAACTCTTATCTTGTCATTGTGGCTTTAGAGACAAATCCTCAAGAAAGCAAGGATTTCTTAGCAAACTATCTTGATGCCTCACTTTTTGGAATCTATGCCCTTAGCGCGGTGGCGATAGTGATTTTGTGGCGTCTTATCAAGCCTGTGTTAATCTCGCCAAAGATTCTAGGAGCTGTGATTTTTGTCAATCTTACTATCCTTGCTGTAATGATTTTCACTCACACAAAGCCCTTAAACGAAGATTGGTCGGATATGCTTTATAATTATACTAAGCAGATTTATCGCGCGATAAATGGCACGCAAGGCTTTATTGAAGAGTATAAAAAGCTCAATGCAAAATTCGATAGTTTCGCTCATAGTCTTGAGGTAAAGCCCAGCAAGCAAAAGATTGGCAATATCGTTTTGGTGATTGGAGAATCCACCCAACGCGATAAACTTAGCCTTTATGGTTATCCACTATCGACTACGCCGCTTTTAGAATCGCTTAAAAGCCAAAAGCCTGATAATTTTTTGATTTTTAATGATGTGATTTCTGCCCATGCCCAGACACACGAATCTCTTTCGCTTTCCCTCACTTTTGCCAATCAAGATAATGCACAAGGTATAGAGACTTTGCCTTTACCCAAATCAAAAAAGAAAGCCAATCCCACCCCACCGCTCAAGGAATGGTATGAATACCTTAATCTGATAGATTCTCTAAAGCTTGGCGGTTATCACACCATTAGTATTTCCAATCAAGAGCCGGTTAGTCTTTTTGGTAATGCCGCCGCGACAATCCTCAAACGCGCCGATGAAGTGGAGTTTGTGAATGTCAATGACAAGATGAGCACGACAAAATTTGACGAGAGTATTTTGGAAATACTTGATTCTTATATAGAATCTCCTGAAGAGAATCTGCAATCAAGTCAAGATAAAAATCCCACCAAATCGTCTTTTGGGCGGTTTTTTGCTTTGCATTTAATGGGTAATCACGCCAAATATTATAATCGCTATCCGACAGAATTTGCTCACTTTGAGCCTGAAGATATGCTTTGCCAAATTGACAGCGAAGCCATAAAAGATACGCCGCAAGGTGGAGATTCACCTAGCCCGAGCACAATCCCATCAGAATCCACGCAAGAAAATGCGCATTATGACAATAGCGTGCTTTATGGGGATTTTGTCCTAAGTGAGATTATTAAGCGATTTGAAGATAAAGATTCTATTGTGATTTTTTTTAGCGATCATGGCGAGGAGATTTATGATTGGCGTTCATTCATTGGACATTCAGATTCTAAAATCTCGCGTTTTATGGTTGAAATCCCCTTTATGGTGTATGTCTCTGATGAATTTATCTCCAAACATCGTGCATTGTATCAACGTATCAAAAAAGCGCAAAATCACCGCTATATGAATGATGATTTGATTCATAGTATTTTGGATATTGCCGGTGTGAAAATGAAAGGCTTTGAGCCAAAGCGCAGTATCTTTAGTGCAAACACAACGCTTTTAGATTCTCGCAAACGCATTGTCGGCAATGCAAACAACGCAAAAGATTATGACAAGGAGTTAAAAGAGCAAAAAAGCTACATTGAGCAGGGGTTATGCCATATTGAGCGACACAAGGAAGAGGAATGATAGGGAATATTTTAAGCAAGATACTGCAAAATCCATTTTATGATAAACGATTTTTTCGGACATTTTTAGCCACCTTTGCACTTAACTTTATTGTGCTATTTTTCTCACATTATATAGTGCTACAAGCACATTTTGATATGTATTATATGTTAAGTTTTATATACAGAATAATAATGTTTTTTGTAAGCTATATCGCGTTATTTTATCTCATTTATTTGCTTCATTTTTATTTCTTACAAAATTTTCTCTTAGGTATTATTCTGCTAGGCAGTGTAGTATGCTATGTTGTAGAGATATTTTTACTCTATACCTTTGATACACCGCTTAATTCGTATCTTATCATCGTATTTTTAGAGACAAATCTCCAAGAGAGCATAGAATTTTTACATACATACTTCAATCTTACATTTTGTCTCATTTGTATTGCTTCATTTCTTGTTGTATGGGGTATTTATAGGCTTAATCCCCCACCTTTGCATACTTTACGCTCTTTGAAATGGATATATGCTTTTTTATTTTTGCTTGTCATAGGTGCTCATGTTGCACACTTGCGTCCATCAAGCCCTATGTTACGCTATTCTGACATACTCTATCATACATTTCACTCATTTCATCGCGCTTTGAGTAAGACTCAAGCTTTCATTGAAGAATACAAAACATTGAATGCCAAGTTCGATAGCCTCTCTTCAACACTTCAAGTAGAAAAAGCAGAAAATCCTATTGATAATATCGTGCTGATTATCGGAGAATCTACTCAAAGAAACAAACTAAGTCTTTATGGTTATCCTTTACCTACAACGCCACTTTTAGATCAACTCAAGCACACAAAACCAGAGAATCTTATTGTCTTTAATGATGTGATTGCTCCTCATGCTCAAACGCATGAATCTCTCTCACTTTCCCTCACTTTTGCCAATCAAGATTCTCAAGGCATAGCGACATTGCAAGATGAAACATCTCAATCCACACAAAAGGAATGGTATGAATATCTCAATATCATTGATGCCTTTAAACTCGGAGGCTATGAGACCTTAAGTATCTCCAATCAGGAGGGAGTTTCTCTCTTTGGTAATGCCGCTGCAAGTATCCTTAAGAGGGCTGATAGGGTAGAGTTTGTGAATGTGGGCGATAGTCTTGATTTGACCAAACACGATGGGGCATTGCTCCCCATGCTTCAGTTATACTTATCCCCCCCCCCCACAGAAAATCGCTTTATAGTTTTGCACCTTATGGGCAGTCATGCGCGTTATGAAAGTCGCTATCCGGTAGATTTTAAATATTTCCATAGTGAGAATGTAATCGCGCCCACATTTGCCCATAAATCCACACTAGCAGCCTATCTCAACTCCGTTCTCTATGGGGATTTTGTCATCAGTGAGATTATTAAACAATTTAAAGATTCTGATTCTTTGGTGTTATTTTTGAGCGATCATGGAGAAGAAGTCTATGACTTTAGAGACTTCATCGGACATTCAGATTCTAAAATCTCGCGTTTTATGGTTGAAATCCCCTTTATCATCTATGTAAGCGATACTTTTATAAACAAACACCCTATGCTTTATGAGAGAATCCAACAAGCCAAAGACCAACGCTATATGAATGATGATTTAATCCATACTCTGCTTGATATAGCAGGGATCAGCCTTAAGGGCTATGAGCCACAAAGAAGTATTATAAGCCTTGATAAAAGCCTCTTAGATAAAAGAATGCGTAAAGTAGGAGATAAAAGTAATCTAAAAGATTATGATAAGGAATTGATGCAAATACCCACACCAAAACAAGAGAATCTGGAGCATTGATTAGAGCCAATTTGTTTATTTTTTATTAAAAAGCACTTCTTCCCATAATGGCAGTATAGTCTCTTTGCTAAATCTGTCTTGTATGATTTTCTTGGCTTTTTTGCCCATTGCTTTGCGTTTAGATTCATTGCTCATAAGCTCTAGTAGCCTTTCTGCATAGCTATTTATATCATTATCCTTGATAAGATAGCCGCTTACATTAGATTCTATAATATCACTTGGTCCTGTGGCAATATCAAAAGCGATACAAGGCAAGGCATAGCTGCTTGCTTCAGCTAGCACCATACCAAAGCCTTCAAAATGACTTGCCATAGCGTATATACTTGCGCTTAAGTATTGTGATTCTATATCTTTTGTGAAAGGTTTTAGGATTATTGAATCTGATAAATTCTTTGCTTTTATTTTAGATTCTATTTGTTCTTTGAGCTTACCACTGCCTACTATCACTAATGACCATTGTAAGAGATGGGAATCTAAGCCTTGTTTTTTGATTTTATTTTGCACTTCTTCCCAAATATCAACTAGTCTTAAAAAACCTTTTTGATCGCCTTTATCCATACGCCCAGCGGATAAGATTCTACATTGATGAGAATCTGTGCTAGATTCTGGCATATAGGGCAAGAAGTTGGGAATGACTTTGATATTTTGATGATAGCTTTGCCAAGTGGTAAGCTCATAGTGTGAGAGGATAACTAAGGTAGAAAATCGCTCAAAAATCACCCTTTTTCTTGTATTCATTTTTTGAGGAGCGTTTAAATGCCATAATCGCACATATTGTGTGTTACAAGCTTTTTTGGGAGGGATATACCAGCCATCATTTGCTAGGAGCGCATCTGGTTTAGAATCTGCGATAATATTATTAATCTTATGACAGAGATAATAGCGATAGATGCTTTTATAAAAAAGCTTTTTTATAGAGTTTTTGGTCTTTGGGGATTTGCCTGATAGAAAGGTTATCTTGATATTTTTATCTAATTGATAGGATATGTCGTTATGGAGTGCAAAAAAGCTTATAATTTCTACATCATAGCCTACTTGATTTAAGGCATTAGCGAGGTTGGCACATACCCTCTCGCCCCCGCCGGTTTCTGTAATGTCTTTAAGCGTGATGACAAGACGCTTCATTCTCTCTCTTTTGTTTGTTTGTGAAGTTCATAGAGTTTAGCATAGCGGAAAAACGCACCATTAGCGTTCAAAAGAGCGACAATAAAGCCCTTGTAGCCGTATTTGAATCCTCCACGCACAAGATAATCTTTGGCAAAGGTTACAAAGAATCGTGCAATTGCCCCAAACATACTCGTCTTTTTGCCCTGCTTGTATTTCTGTTGTGCGGAGTAGGTTGTATAGCGATCCATTTTGGCAATGATAGATTCTATATTTGATGCAGCATAGTGCTTGATGCCGCTTTGTAATTTGAGTGTTTGCGCATTTTGGGGGATTATCACGCTTTCATGCACGACATTATCATTAAAACGCGTGAAATTTTTATTAAAAAGTCTCCATACATAGTCGGGATACCAGCCACAGGCTTTTATCCACTCTCCATTATAGAGATTTTTACGCGGGAGGGCGTAAATTGTATTTGTTTGGAGAGTCATTGTAGTGAGTGCTTGTTTTGTGCTCTCTTCTAAAATCTCATCAGAATCAATACTTAAAATCCAATCATTTTTAGCATAACTCACTGCGAGATTTTTTAACGCACCAAAGCCGATGAATGCGCTTGTGTAGATTCTGACATTAGGGAAACTTTGAGCGATACTTTGCGTGTCATCGGAGCTTTCATTATCAAGCAAGATGACTTCATCGAAATCTTTTAAGGCTTCAAGGCATTCTTGAAGCGTCTTTTGGGCATTTTTAGCAAGTATTGTAACGCTGATAGAAGAAAGATTGTTCATAAGAACTCCATATCACAATAGGTTTTGTGAAAGTATTTTACCAAAAGCCTAGAAATTTTTGTGCAAGATTAGGCAGGTTAAAGTCAATTTCCCAATACAATATAAGGGCTAGAAGCTAAAGCTTCCGCCGATTCGGAGATTAAAGTATTGAGGGACTTTGTATGAATTGACTTGAGTGAAAGTTGTGCTGCTTTGCACAGATACATCTAAGAATCCAAAGAGATTTAGCCCACCTGTAAGGATAAGCCCTGTATCTTGACGCAAATCTTTCATCGCTCCTAATCGCAAGTCTAAGATTTTTAAATCTAAAGCGACACCGCCCCCTATCATTTGGCTTTGTTGCTTGATATTACTAAAAGCAAGTAAGTCATTAGGAGCGAGATCCGCATCAAAGGCGAGGTTGATAAATTTTGAGTTGTAGCCTATACCGAAACGATATTGAGGCTTGATAGTGATGTCGTTAAAGGTCGATTTGAATGAGGGTGAATTGAGATTCTTTCCTACGACACCTATCGTGAGGTAACGAAATTTAGGCAAATCAAGCTCATAAAGCAAACCTACATCGATTCCGTAAGTATTTGATGAAATTGCATTATCAAGTGAAGCAAAGCGTGTAAGCTCTTCTTTAAAGTTTGTATCTGAAGTGATATTCATTTTATTTTGGTGAGTGATGCCATTCATCAATTTTCCTACAACCCCTATATTGACATTACCCCTCTTGAGATAAAATGTCCGCGCATAGCCGATAGGGATTTCAGACAAGATAAAGCTTGTGGCAATAAGCTTATGCGACTCGTCATTATTGGTTTGCAATGAAGCAATAATCGAATATTTCTCATAATCATCTTTTGTGCTTTGTGTCAAAGCATAGCTATTGCCATTATTGACTAATTCATAATAGCCATTCCCGCCGTTGATAATCAGACGCAATTTGTCTTCATTTGCTCTGATAGAGATACTTGAATATACCGAACCAAAATACGCCACACCCAATGAGCCAAGCTTTTCATTGAATGTTTTGCTTGAGATTTGCAAGATTACACCATTTTGACTTACTGCGTTGAGGTGATTGCTTTTAAGCACATCTTGGATTGTGGCTATATCATTGATGCTTTTGTCTAATCCTTTATCACCGCCTTTATCAATGGTGATTGATGAGAGAAGTTTGCTTGTATCGAATTGGAGATTGTCATATTCTATATTTCCTGCGATAGATTGTAGTAATGCTTTTTGTTCAGCAGTGAGCGCATTGCTTTGCTGGACTTGTGTTTGAATCGCCCCAATTAATGCGGAATAATCACTTCCCACACTTTGTAAATAAGTCTGTAAATCTTGATTAATATCATTACTAGGGACTTGTCCAGAGCTTGCCAATACAGAATTTAAGGCGTCTTGAACGATACCGGTAAATTGACTTGGATTTGCTCCACCAGCACTGCTAAAGGTGTCGATTAGTCTTTCGGCTGTGTTTTGCATATTTTTGACATCAATATCAGCTAATGGAGCGAGGTTGCGCTCTTTCAAGCCTAGACCTAGTGAATATCCGATTTTGACTTTTGGGTCAGAGCTTAGAAGTGCAGGATTGTAGTAAAGCCCCCAAGCAGAATGTTTGAGAGCCACTCCAGCTCCTCCCATTCCCGCAGAGGTGTTGCCCATAGATCCAAATTCTAAAGCTCCTAATGTAGAAACTAATCCTAAACTTCCCCAAACACATATTTTTGCAAACATTCAGCCCCCATTACCATTATCGCAATATGCAATTATTTCGCCACCAAAACAGGAATCGGCGAAGAATTGATAAAACTATTTTGATGAGAATTAAAAATACGATGCAAGAGTGAAGATTCACTTGCTCCGATAACAAGTAAATCGTAATTATTAACAATTTCTAAAACGACATCAATCGGATTCCCGGTTTTGAGAATCTTTTGGCACATAATACCCTCTTTATTGAAGGATTGTTCAAATTCGCTAAGAATATTGTTGGATTTTTCATTCTCAATATTCTCGATTGTGCCATAATCCACAATGCCACTCTCCGCATATACGACAATTTCAGGTGTTACATGCAAAAGTGTTAATTCGACTTCATCACGATGTCCAAAAAATTTGATAATCGTTTGGATAGCTCTTCTACACTCTTGCGTATCGCTTACACCAAATAATAGCTTTGTCATCGTTGCTCCTTAAGAATGATTTACAAAATCCATTATATCACAAAAATCGGCATTGTATAAAAGGACATTGATTTTCGCTCCAGCCCGCACATACTCGACATTATTAAAGACAGCAATTGCATTATTGCAGCGCATATTGCCTAGAGAGCTTGAGCCAATTTTGCCACGATTATAGAGATGAAAAGTATCTTTATGCGCAGTGCCTAAAACAATCGAAGTCGTATTTGGATTGAGTTTAAGCTCTGAATCAAGCGTTAGCGTGAAAGATTGAGGATAGATTCTCACACCTCCTTGCAGAGATTCTAAAAGAGGCAAAATTAAAGTGTGTAAATGCAGTAAAAGCGCAAGAGGATTACCCGGAAGCAATATGACGATAGAATCTTTCCATTGAGCAATCGCTAGATGACGACCCGGCTTGACATTAATACCATCAAAAATAAATGTCGCCCCATTGTTAAGCAGTGTTTCTTTGAGTAAATCCGCATCGCCCACGCTCGCACCCCCGCTTGTGATAATCACATCATATTGGCTTAAGTCATCAAGCGCGGCTTGTAAAGATTCTTTACAATCACTAAGAATGCCTTTGTATTCGCAATCATAAGCGTATTTTTGTAGCAAAGTCATAATGCTTGTGGCATTGGTGTTGTAGATTTGATGAGGGAGGGCTAATTCGTGTGGTTCAATCACTTCATCACCGCTTGAGAAGACAGCGATTTTTAGTGGTTTGTAAGTGAGAATCTCATTTATTCCTTGCGAGGCAATCAGGCTAAGATCAAGATGAGAAAGCCTTTGTCCTTTTGAGACAAGGACAGAATCTTCTTTGATTTCTTCACCTTTAAAGCGGATATTTTGTCCCATTGTGATAGAGGGATTGTGCGTTATTGATGCGGGAATGGCGATGAGATTATTTTCAAGCGGTTGTGTCCATTCAAACTGCACAACAGCTTGCGTATGTAAAGGCAGCATTGAACCCGTCATCACTTTATAAGTGTGTCCTTGAGTGAGTGTGAATTGCGAGGCATTATCACCTGCGAGAATCTTCCCATCACACACGCATTGCTTTCCCCAATCATCAAGTAATATCGCATAGCCGTCCATTGCTGAAGTATCAAGCGGTGGTAAAGGGCGCGAAGCGATAATATCTTCAGCGATAATGCGTTTGGCAGAGTTAAAAAGCGAAGTGCGTTGTGTGGCATGAGAGAAGTTTTTTGTGATGTTTTGAACGAGTGCAAAAGCTTGAGTAAAACTGACAGATTCCATTATGTGTCCTTTAAAGGTGGAGTTGGATAATTTGGTGATATGCAAAGGCGATTTTTTGCGTGATAATTGCAATTTGATGAGGTTCAAGATGTCTATAACTCACGCTTAAAAGCTCCCGACAATGTTTTTCTTCATAGCCCATTGTTTGTAAGACAAAAGAGGGTTTAGCCTTACCAAAGAGACAATCCTGCCCATTAATCGCAAAGATTTGCTCCACGCTTAAGGCTTGAATGAGTGTGCGTGCCTTGATGTTTTTCAATCTCAAAGGCAGGGCATTTGGCGGTGTGTCATCAAGAGATGCGAAAGTGTCTAGATTCTCACCTAAATGTCTTTGGAGGGTTTGGTAAAACAAATGTTTTGAATCAACGATAGGCTCTTGTGCGAGAATCTGCATCAGTGCACAATCAAAAGATTCAAAGAAATGTTCTTGCCACAGATTTAAAGCGGATATATCCTCCAAAAGTCGCGTATGACGCTTGTCATCATAAAGAGATTGGGAAAAAAACATTGCGCCATTGCAAGGGGCTAGCCCGATGTTTTCAGCATTGACAAGCCACAGAATCTGTGGGTGATTGATACGCATAAGAGAAGTAAGTATCTGTGTATTTAAGAAACTTAATTGCATAGAAATATCGATAAAGGCGATAAAATCAGGGATATGCGTTTGAAGCGTTTTGAGCAAAGATTCAATAGGATTTATTGTCAAAATATCTTGATTGATTAAAGGGATAAAAAAGACATTTGCACCGGCTTTTATGGCAGATTCTATACTATTTTCTCCGCTTGATTTTAATGTGCCTTTTTGGCCAAGATAAATCCAATAAAGCGCATCAGGAGCAATTCTCTCAAAAAGTTTGCCTGCATAAAAGCTTTGCTGGTGGAGGCTTGGGCAAAGAGCGATTTTATATTGATGCGCATAGAGTGCGCAAAAAAGCGACAAAAAATCCCCCGCACTGAATCTAAACATCTCACAATGTGCCTTGCCTAATCGTTGTGAGAGGCGCACAGAATCTTCTTGAAGTGTTTGGATTATCGCAGGATTTAGGGCGTTAAAATGAGGATACACATCTTTACACAGAGCGTTAAGCTGCTGATTTTGAGGAAAATTTGCGAGGAAATCTAATCGAGTGCTTTGCATTAGGGATTCTTTGTAGGAGGATTATATTTGAAAAATCGCTTATTATCGCTGCTTTGTATATCGTCAAATTGATCAAGATATTCTAAATAGCTGATAAGATATTTACGTGATAGCTGCGTGTAATTTTTGAGTATTGCGACATCAATATAGCTATGTTTGCGGATAATATCGCGCATTTGTTCGATAAGTGCATTCAAAGAAGAATGCGTGATAAAAACATTGTGTGTGATTCTCACGACTTTTTGTGCTTGACAAAGGGCTTTTAGGGCTTCATCACCCGCTTTTTTGTCAATATCAAGCATATCATAGATATTGTAGGGTGCAAGAGGTGCAGTGTCTTGTGAAAGTAAAATCTGATAAATCTTATCTTGAAGATATGCTTTAATATCTTTGATTTGGCAATGTTTGGAAATATATAAGCTCCCATTTTGCTCGATAAAATGTTCGCAAACAAGCTCATCAAGTGCTTTTTGCAAAAAACTTTCGCTTGCCCATTTGAATTTATAAGTAAGGCTTTGGGCTGATAAGAGAGCGGATTTATTGCGTGCGAAAATCTCAAGAATCGCATTTTTCAGCAATTCAAGCTGTGAGAGTGGATAAAGGGTAAGTGATTTTTTATCGACAAATACTGCATCAAGATTTTGTGCAATTTCAAGGCTTTGTGCGTGGCTTAAGCAAAAGCGTTGCGTGGAGCTCACAAGCCCAAAGCCTTTTTTATGAATTAATGAGAGTTGTGAAAATGCGCTGCTAAAGTCATTTTTTGCAAGTGCTTTGAGTAAAACAATCCGTTGTTCTTTCTTAATCGGATCAATGATGGGATTGAGAATCACCCCTCCGATGACATTAAGGCTCTCGTTGCGTAAAATGAAATGTTGAGAGAAAATACCAAAAACAGGCTCATCGCATTTGAGTGTGGCAAAATACATCGTCTTTGAGCCATAAGAATGTGTTTTTGTTTGGGCATTGAGTAAGCAAAGCTTGGCATTTATTTTGCGTGAGCCTAAAAAGAATTGATAATGCGCGTTGTGCTGAAAGATATTGTCTTCAAATGCAAATAATCCCACATCAATTTGATCAAATCCGCGCAAAAAGCCTTTTTGTGAGATGAGATCGCCTCGTTGCAAGATGTCGTAATTGATTTTGTTAAGGTTAAGGGCGACACGATGAGAAGGAGTCGCAATAGGCGAGGATTGGTCGTGAATCTGTATGGCGCGGACACTGACTTCTTGAGCATGATGATAGACATAGAGTTTTTGTCCGACTTCGCATTGTCCGCTTAGGACGCTTCCTGTAACGACACAACCTGCCCCTTTGATACTGAATGCACGATCAATGTAATACACAAACAAACCAAAGTCGCGTTTGGAGGGTTTAGGAATCTGATCAAGCAAGGATTTAAGACGATTGATAGGCGTGTTATGATAAGAATCTTGTGCGTGAGGCAAGAGGGAGGTTTCAATCATCGCGTGGAGATTCATATCTAATGTGTCAAAAAGGCTTGTGATATTTTTCTGGAGATTCTGAAGATAGGAGGGCGGTTGTGATTGAATCTTGTCGATTTTGGTAATGACACAAATACATTGTGTGATGCCTAGCATATCAGCGATTTGCAAGTGTTCTGTGGTTTGAGGCATAATACCATCATCAGCAGAAATGACAAGGAGCAAAACATCAATCCCAAATGCCCCAGCAATCATATTTTTGACAAGTTTATTGTGTCCGGGCACATCGATAAAAGAGACATTGCGAGAGGGGAGAGTGAGATGAGAAAAGCTTAAATCAATCGTAATACCTCTTTGCTTTTCTTCTGCTAGCTCATCGCCATCAAATCCATTGAGAGCTTTAATCAGTGTCGTTTTACCATGATCAATATGCCCTGCTAAGCCTACAATTAAGTCATTATGAGAATCTGTCATTGTTTCCCTTATTTTCTTGATGTGCAATGTGGTTTAGAATCTCTACAATGCGCTTTTCATCGTCTTCTAAAAGTGTGCGCACATCAAGGAGTATGCGGTTTTGTTTGGTTGAGGTGATTAAGCCTTTTTCGCGTAATAGAGATTCTAAGGTTTTGGTGGGAATCTGTGTGTGATAGAGTGAGACACCAAAAGAGGCAAAAGTCTCTTCTGGTAAGCTTCCTCCTCCGGCAATTGATTGAAGATTGATCATTTCGCATTGAATATGTGGGATATTTTTGAGCGATTCATAGAGGGATTGTGTTTTTTGTTGCAGTGCTTCTTGAGGGATTTGCAGCATTGCTAAAGTAGGGATTTTATGCCATTGCCGCTCTTTGTAGGCTTTGAGTGTCGCTTCAAGGGCTAGAATAGTGAATTTATCCACACGCAACGCACGCAAAAGCTGATTTTGTTTGAGTTGTTTAATCAAAGCACTTTTTCCAATGATAATGCCTGCTTGAGGACCTCCGAGCAGTTTATCCCCGCTGAAACTAATCAAAGAGGGTTTGTGCTTGAGAATCTCCTTGACACTGGGCTCATTGGGCAAATCCAGCACCCCTAAATGCCCACTCCCTAAGTCATAGTAATCAATCAAGCCATGTTCCTGCGCAAGATGTGTCAATGCGCGCATATCACACGATTGCACAAAGCCTATTTGTTTGAAATTACTTTGGTGAGTTTTCATAATCATTGCGCTTTGCTCGTTGATAGCCTCTTGGTAGTCTTTGAGATGCGTTTTGTTGGTGCTTCCTACTTCGCGTAAAATGCTAGAGGCACATTTCATCACTTCGGGGATTCTGAAGCTCCCGCCAATCTCGACAAGCTCTCCTCGTGAGATGATGACTTCTTTATTCCGAGCAAAGGTGTTAAGAATCAAAAGCACTGCAGAGGCGTTATTATTGACAAGCAGAGCATCTTCGCAACCTAGCATCTCGCATAATGTCTCTTTCGTGTGAATGTATCGCTCACCGCGTTTGCCCGTATGTAGGTCGTATTCAAGTGTGTGGTAGCTTTGTAAAAAAGGTGTGATTTCATCAAGTAGGCTTTGAGAAAAGATACTTCGTCCAAAATTTGTTTGCAAAATCACACCGGTAGCATTGATGATACGCTTTAGTGTAGGCTCTTGTGCAAGTTTGCATTGAGCCTTAATCGTAGGGACAAGCTGCTCTAATCGGATTTGTAGCTGATTTTCATCAATCTTTTGAGCAAGAATCTCATCACGCAAAGTGTTTAATGTAGAAGTGATGACACGCTTAAGTGTGGCTTGAGGTAGATTCTGCAAGTCTTGATGCGAAAGCAATGTATCAACTTTGGGGAGCAGTTTAAGTAAATGGCGCATATCGTCTCCTTAATAAAACGAATGATACCATATTTTAAATTTATAAATTTTTGAATAAAATTTGGCAACAGGTAAATAAGGATTCTGCAATGCCATTGAGAAAATTAATATACGCAATGATTATTTGTGTGATGGTAGATTCTGTAATTTTTATAGAATCTAAGGCAGAGGAGCGATGCTTTATGCCCGAACAAATAGCTACCAAAGTATATGCTGCACATATCAGCAATCTGTGGTTGTCTGAAAGAGCTCAAGATTCAACAATACGAAGCATCATCACTGCTTTGTATCCTTCTGCAATCTATGTCGAGGCTTTATCATGGGGGGAAGAAGCGGAGATTTATACTTTTGAAACACCGATTAAAAATCTTGTCGTATTGGCACAGAAAGACGATAAGGGGAGTGTTGATGATTGGTTTCCTAATAGCGAGGGTATGTGGGATTTTAGGCTCAATGGCAAAGTGATTTTACAAAAGCCATTTTTGCCTAAAGGCAGTGTATTAGCTGTCAGGACTGCAACTACAGGTAGCGCAAGTATTGGTGGCGTAGTGGAGTTTGAGCTTGAAAATGGTGTGAAAATACAGCATACCATTACAGAAGATGGGCTGGGAAGTGATTATTTTTATGATATGCAAGGGGTTTTGCATAGTGAATGTGAGGCTTTAAGAAGATAAACAAGACTTAAGCTTAGATTCTGACAAGGTGAGAATCTACTGCATTGCAAAAAATGGAAAAATCAAGTCATCACAATTGATTAACGCACAAAGCGCGATTTTAAGATTCTGCAGAGTTTTTTGTATCGATATTTATAGGGGTGTCTTAATCGCCATATTTGCTCCTCAAGCTTAGAGATATTGTGCTCTAGGGTTTTGATGTGTTCGTCATTTTGTATGATGCTTTCTTTGGAGTAATCAAGAATCAATTTTCTTAATTTGAATTCTTCCTCAAAGCCACAAGTATTCTGTGCCATATCCCACCATCTATCGGCGACAAATGTTTGCATCGCATCACTATGCCTTATAAAAAAGCTGCTCCACGCTTTAGCAGGACCATTGCAGTGAATGATTTTGATATGCTTCATAATTTTTTGTAGTTTGATAGTCTCTTCTTGATTGTGTTTGATGATGATATATTGATAAAGGTAGAGTCCATAGTGTGGAGGCAGGATAAATGAATCAGTGATCGCAACATTAATCGCATCTTGATTAGCAAAATCGGTGATATAGTTTTCAAGAAAACTGATACATTTGGATAATATATCATTCTTCCGCCACTGCTCCATATCAATCAGCAATAAACCAGAACAGAAATACTGATTTGTTTGTGTAACTAAATCTTTACCACTATCTCTAGCCTTAAAATTTAGAGTGCAGCTAAATGGTGAGCTAAAGCCATTTGAAGCAGCTAGAATCTTGCCCTTTAAATCAAGCGCAAAAAGTTCTCTTATATCACACAATACAAGCATATCAGTATCAAGATAAAGTGCCTTTGTAACCTCACTTGGCAGAATCTCATCGATGAGCAAACGATAATATGCACTATAGCTTTTGTCTCCATTAAAGCCCCACTTTTTATATGGACGAAATATGCTATCATCGATGATGTGGGTTTTGATTTGGCATGGATAGCGTTGATTGAGATTAGATTCTAAGAGTTTTAATTTATGAAGAGAATCTTGCGAAATAAAGTCGCTAATAATATGAAAGCAATACCCTTCATGCTCGTTTGAAGATTCTGTATTATTTTGCTGTGAAAATTTATCTAAATGTATAATGGGGGGGGGGGGTAGTAGTATCTACTTTGTTTGCTTGAAAAATAGAATCTGTGCTAAAACTTGAAAAATCTCTTGATGTGTCTGTGTATGCAATAATATTTGTCATTAGCACAGCGGTGTATTTGATGTAGTTTTCATCAGCGTTAAAGACTATGTGTAGCATTTGACTTCCTTTTGTTTTATGAAGTGAGAATATTATGAAATGAATAATACCATAAAATAGAGGATTTGGAGGCTATAAGGTAGGCTAAAATATGATGAGTGATGATTTAAGTTTGATGCTTTAGAATCTATGGCAGAGAGGAAGGGACTTTATATTTATGGGCTTAAATGCCTTGTGTAAGGCTTTAATGTTTATATTGTCCCCAATCTGTCCCCAGTAATCATAAAGAACTCTTACCTTGCTGTTTTAAAGATTTAACATCTCTTCTTTATATTGCTTTTGTAGATTCGTGCTGACTTTAGCTTTGGAGTTTTTCTTGGAGTTTGGCAATCCTAGCATCACCTAGCTTTTTTGTTTCACGAATTTTCTTTCTCCATTTTAGCCAATCTTCCAACCACCAACCGAGAAATAGCTCATAAATGTAATATGTAATTATTCCCCCAATAAGAACGACAAGTATAGAGGCAAGGAGAAGAAAGAAAAAGCCCACTAATACATATCCAGCCCACTCTGTGCCAAAGACTAAATCAATCACAAAGCATACTAGGGAAGCACCACAGCCAAGAATAGCGATAATGCTAAAAATCTCTTCGAATTTATATTTAAAGAAGTCGTTTATTTTATTTCCAAAATCACTCATCATAAACCTCCTTTAAAGCTTGGGGCTTAAACATTTTATAATACATTCATTATAACACAAGGATTTTCAAAATGCAAACACAGCTTACTTTAAAACTAATTCCCGAGATGAGTGCATTATCAAGTGCTATTGATAAAGTTACTAGAGATACGAGTGAGGCTCTAAGTAAAACCATCGATGCACCTTTGAAAAATTTAAAAAATAAACTAAACACAGAATTTAAGATAGGTAAATCATTACAGGGACCTATATTACCTACCCAAAGCATTAATGAGATGAAAAAGAAATTAAAAGAGGCAATGAGAGTAAAATTGGACTTAGATTTGAGTGCAGCGAATGCAAAAATAGATTCTATGCGTTATCAAATACTTGGCACATATGCTTCTTTTAAAAGTATAGTAGGCAAACCTATCTCTGTAGCTATGGAGTTTGAAAGCTCAATGGCAGATGTCAAAAAAGTCGTAGATTTTGCAAGCAAAGAGGAGCTAAAGGGATTTGAAAACCAAATTTGGGAGCTAACTAAAACTATTCCTTTAGCGGCTAAAGATTTAACCGCAATCGTGGCAAGTGGGGGGCAACTAGGATTAGAGAAAAATATACTTATCCCCTTTACTGATGTCGTGGCAAAAATGAGCACTGCCTTTGATATGAATACAAGCGAGGCAGGGGATACCATAGCAGGGCTTATGAAAAAAATGGGCATAGGCATTGATGAAGTAAAAGAGCTAGGCGATGCGATTAATTATATCGGGGCAAAGAGTGCAGGAAGTCCTAGAGAAGTCGTAGCAATATTAGGGCGTATTGGAGGTATGGCAAAAACGATTGGTTTAAGTGCCGAGCAGACTGCAGGATTAGCAGGGGCATTTGCTAATATGAAGATTCCAGCTGACCAAGCGGGGACGGCTATCAATAAAATGCTAAGTGTTTTGGGGAATGCTGATGGTGGCACAACTCGATTTCAAAGTGCGCTAGGCAAAATAGGCTTAAGTGGGGAGGAACTTAAAGAAATGATGAGTGATAATCCCTTGCAAGGTTTAAGGCAGGTGTTAAAGTCAATCGAGGGAGTGGAGCAGAGTGCAAAAATTGGAATCCTTAAAGATATGTTTGGAGAAGAGGCGGGACCCAAAATAGCACAAATTACTGCAAATATGGGGGAATTTGATAAGATTCTAGGGCTTGTGGCAAATAAAGAGAATTATTTAGGCTCAATGCAAAAGGAATTTGATGAAGTGAGTAATACTACTGCAAATGCGATACAATTAATGCAAAATAGTTTTACTAGGATAGCTAATGCTGTAGGAAGTGTCTTTTTGCCGACTCTAGCAAAGGTTATGAAAATGACCGCTTCTGTGGCTAGTAAATTTGCAGAGTGGTTAGAGAGATTCCCTGCTATAACAGGAGCAATAAGTTGGACAGGAGTTGCGCTTGTTGGTTTAAAAGTAGTTATTATCGCTGTAAAGAGTGCAAGTGCCTTATTGACACTTTTTACTTATCCCCTAACAAAATCTTTTATTGCATTGAGATTTACTACCATAGGCAATACCTTAGCTCTTGCAAAACATCGCGTTGCTCTTATCGCTTCAAGTGTCGCTACAAAAACTCACATTGTAGTAAGCAAAATGGCAAATCTCGCTACAAAAGCATGGGGCGTTACAACGCAGTGGTTTGCTAGAATCTTTAAAATGAGTATGTGGGGCGTGAGAGGAGCGTTAATCGCCACAGGCATAGGGGCATTGATGGTAGGCATTGGCGTGGCTATTTCCTATGTATCGGAGAATTGGGAGAGTATCGCGCCACGATTAGTCGCGGTGTGGGAGTGGATAAAAGAGGCAATGTCGCCTATCATAGAGTGGTTTAAAGGGGTATTTGGCTTTATCGCTCAAGGGATTGACAAGGTGCTAAGTGGAGCGAGGGCAGTTAGTGATTTTTTAGGCATTACGGATTCCCAAGATTCTATAAATTCACTCTCCCCAGCTCTTAGCACACAAGGCTTAGTCGATAGCACGATAGCTTCGCAGCAACAAAACGCACAAAATTTCTATAACTCCGCGCAAAGTAGGCAAATCAATGATAACAAAACGATTTATATCACAACAAGTGCAAATGCTAATGAAGTCGCTAGAGCTATTGCAAGCAATAGTTATAGCTATGAGGATTAAGTTTTAAAGGAGTTAGGTGATGATAAATATCAAAAATCTCTCAAGAGCTAAGGAAAATCAGGCGAGGTTTGAGCATCTCAAAGACTTAGAAAAACAAGCTCTCAATACACCGCTAAAAAGCATCGCACCACGAGAGAATGAAAAAATCATTAAGATTGATAGGTTTATCTTCACGACTTTTCACAATATAGAATCGCTTGATTATGAGCTAAATCTTGGTATCTCTAAGGTAGAAACCCTCTCTCAAAATTATTACCTCAAGCTTGGTGGGAATGAAGAGAGGATAAGCTTTGAAGCGAGAATCTTTGTAGAGCATTTGGAGCATTTTAATGGCTTTGTGGATAGCATCAAAAAGCGCACACCGCTAAGCTTTTCGACATTAGAATCTAGCTCTTTGCGTAAGATTATCATCGATAAATTTAGCTCTAAGAGCAAAGATTGGCTGATGGATTCAAGTCGGAATGTGGTGTATCATACCAAAGAATTTAGTATTAGCGGGGTGTTGGTGTAGGAATTTTAAATTATAAAAGATAAATCTATCCCATTTCCCTTGATGTCAAGGGGAGCATTACCAAAGATTTTAATGGCTATAGCTTGGTTAGTCTATAAAAAATAGGTTTCTAAGTTTTTATTTTTAGGTAGGTGTATAAGATTTTTTTAAACAAAAAGTTATTTGACTTTACTTGTTTGTTTTGCTTTGACAGGTTGAAGCTGCATACATTCATTAAAGAGTTCTTTGTATCTTGTTGTAAAATCCTTATCTTTAATATCCTTTCCAAGTTGTAAAAATTCATTAATGCGGATTTGATGATAGCATTCTATCAATCGATGTGGTATATTTATTTGTGGTATAATAAAACGAAGCAACATCTTGTAATAGTCCAAAATAGCTCTATAGAGATGATTTTGTGCCTTCCCTAGATTGTTATTATCATCCTTGCCATAATAAATAATATTTGCTATGTGTGCAAGTGCATTATTAAACTCTAACACAGCTTGAACCAAAATTGAACTTTGTTCTTTCTTTCTAATTTGGAATCGTTGTCTTACATCTTCTGACAAGTCTATATGCGGTAGATATTGTAAAAAATCTTGATATGCTACTTGATATTCTTTAAGCAAACTGGTAAATTTTGGATTGTCAAAAAAACCCACTGGAATTTTTGTAGATTCTTGATAATTAAGATGTCGCTTATCCAGCTTAAAATGCGAATTGTTGGCATATTTTTTAGTAACTTCTTGTAAATCATCTAGAGCTTTTTTTATATCTTTTTCTTCCATATTCTTGCATACCAATAAGTAGAAAGTATCTTGAAAGGTAATAATTACATCGGTATTCCTTCCTACAAGAGAGCTTTCAAGCATTGAGGTGAAAAGCTCAACTTCAATATATTGAAAATAAATACTAAAAAATCTCTTAAGATTATCTTCGTTCATATTTTTCGTAAAGCCTATCAAGTGTTTTATTTGCCTTTATAATAGCCTCTTTTAATCCACTAGGATTCTTTTCACCATAGACATTTTTGGATATACTTCCTGTATTGAGTGCAGAAATATTAATATAGCCGACCTTGCCAAAACTTGCACGAAGCAACCTCTTTGAATTTTTCATTATTATGGTCCTTGTGTTGGAATTCCCTACTCTAAATTATGCCTTTAAAATAAAAATAAAAAATATGGAGGCTGAATTCTACCATTATTTTTTTTACTTGTGGCTTAAAAGGTATCATTGTCAGTTTTTTAGTATTTGATTAGTATTTCTTAGGTAAGAGCACTTATCTAGATTCTAAGTATTATCCCTTAACCTACCGCTCACTTTCAAATTCTACATTCATATTCCAGCTTTGAGAGTTAAGATGATGCGTTACTTGTGTGATGATATGCGTGCTGGTGGTGGAATCTTTTGTGAGTGATAAATATCCCCCTGCAAAAAGCACTCTGCCTATGGCACTTAAATGCCCTTTTGTCTTTTTTGCATTTAAGGCTTGAAGTCTTGTGGTAGCCATTTGTAAGGCGTGATTATCATCTTTTGCCTCTCGGCTCATTCTGTAAATCGGCACACCTTTGCCGACTTTGACATTACGCGTATTGCCACTCTCATCTTGATAAGTAAGCTCCACGCTTTTGTAATGCTTTTGTGCAAAATACTCTATCTCTAGACTTAGTGTATCTCTTGCATTGATTGTATAAGTGCGCCTATCAAAGCTTTTATCTCTATCTAAAAATATCAATGTGTCATTTTTGACACTAAAGCTACAATCTAGCTCATCAGCTAGTCTTTTGCATAAAGCAGAATCGCTCTCATCATTTTGCTCAAGATGCGTAATAGAATCTTGATACTTAAAATCAAGCTTGGCTTTGAGATTATTTTCCCTTGCGATACTTTGGAGTATTTGTGCGTAGGAGAGAGATTCAAAGCTGCGGCTTTTGATGATTTTAAATTCTTTGGTGTAATCAATGCTCGTGGCTTCTATGGTGTAATGCTGTAAATAGTTTTCTTTAATGCTACTAACATAAAATGCACCCATAAAATTAAGCGCACTCCTGCCTAAGAGGAGTTCGATTCTATCACCAAAGCTAGGGAGCTTAGAGTGAGGAGCAAGGGTAAGGCTAAGCATATCGACATTATCCTTTTCATAATCCATATAGCTTAAGGAGAGGATTCTCATTTGATGCTTCGTGTTGCCTTTATGTGTAATGGCAAACTTCGGAGCGATGTATTGCTCTATTCCCATAACCCTATTTCCTCTGTGTTGTTTTGGGTTGTTTGTAAGTTTGGTAGATAGATGATTTCACCGCCCTTACAAACTCCACTAAAGTCCTTGCATCGGAGTAAGTGGATATTGGCTATCACAAAGGCATTATATCCGCTCTCATAGCTTGAAAGCGTCATATCGCCATAGATTTTGACATAGATAGAATCGAGCCTATCACCTTGTTTTGCTTGGTA
Organism: Helicobacter sp. MIT 05-5293; assembly: GCF_000765665.2. NCBI lineage: Bacteria > Pseudomonadati > Campylobacterota > Epsilonproteobacteria > Campylobacterales > Helicobacteraceae > Helicobacter > Helicobacter sp. MIT 05-5293. Next base: position 123,721 of record NZ_JROZ02000004.1, on the reverse strand, counting down.
GGTTTGTAATTCTTGTTTATCTTGCATACTCACTCCTTTGATAACTCTTTTTTAAAAATATCACAGGCTTGTTTTTGCAATGCCTTTGTCTTATCTAAGGCGATGAGGCTAAATTCCTTTGTCTTGAGATAGTAGAGGGAAGTGCCGCGTGGAGTTTTAGTATTTTTGTAAGAATAAATCGTTGCTTTGGAGGTTTGGAATCCTTGAGATTCATTAGGGTTTTTAATCGCCATAAAGCCACTATTTCGTTTTTGTGTGGCTTTGCTTTGTCCTTTGCGTAGTCCTAAAAATGCTCCTTTGAAAAACACCTCCTTGCCTTTGGCGATTTTTACCCTTACGCCTTGTTTGTTTTGGAATCGCTTGAAATTGTTGATAGAGAGCTTGACTTTTGTGTTTGATAGTGTCGCTTCTAGCTGGTCTTGTTTGGCTCGTTTGATTTTGGTAAGATTGCGGATTTTTTTATTTGATAAGGCATAATCTTGCTGAATAAGTTCTCTTTGTGCCTTAGCGCATTGGGTGATGGTGCGATTGAGGGCATTTCTTGTGAATCTAAAGATGTCTTTTTGCCATTTTTGCATTAAAAAGCCCTATATCTTTGGCATCTCTGCGAATTTCTTAGCGATTTGGCAATATGACATAAACTCACTTACACGCATGGATTTAATATCACTCAAACTAAAATGCAGGGCATAGCCAATTAAAGCTATGCCCTCTCTTAGTCCTTTTCATCGATGCCTATAAATGTGCTGACTTCATTGCTTAGGCGATTAAACTCCCTCGCAGGGAGAGAATCTAAAAACTCATTATTTAACTCCCCATCACTCATATCAATTAGCAGGGCTTTAGCAAGGGCAATCTCATCATCTTTGGCTTTAGCTCTTGCACTTTGAATCTGTAAAAGCGTAGGCTCTTTGAGTAGCACTTCTTGCCCATCTCTAAAAGTGAAAGTCTTGGTTTCTTTGTCAAAAGATTTTAGCATAGATACTCCTTTGGGTGATTAGGTGATGTTTTTGCGGATAGAGGCGAATTGGTCAATGCCATTTATCATATAGATAGAGTTTTCTACATCATAGACAATCAAAGGCACTTTATCCACTTGATAGGAAAAGGTATAAACTGCCATTTCAAAGCTAAACTCCACTTCTTTAATCATTTCATATTGTGGTAATTCCCCGACTTTTACGACACCACCCATTGTAGCGATGATTTGCGTATCTTTTTGCGTGATGCCCACAGATGTCATATTCTTTTTGACATACACCACTTTAGGGATAAGCGTGGAGAGCGGAGCTAAAAGCACAGCATTAACATCTGTAAGCGTGATTTTGGCAGTGAGGGGTTTAAGACTTGGTAGCACTTTTTCATACTTACCGATACTCGCACTTGCTTCTATCGTATCATAATCAAGCTTGGGTGGTTCAAAGGATTTGAGAATCCCTAAAGCTCCGATACCATCGATAAAGACATTGCCTCCTGTGAAGGCTTGAGGTGTAAATTGCATTTATAACTCCTTGATTAGCTCTTGGCTGTATTTGGTTACGCGATAGATTTTATTGACTACTTTTGAGATTAAAGGCATTTCTTGGACTTCTTGCTTGATATAAATCTCCCCTTGAGCAATTGCCTCATTGGTATTTAAATCCTCTGGCAAAGAAATCTCATAGCCCACGATGACATTATTAGCAATGAGTTTTCGATAAAAGCTGTTGAGGTCATCTTGGAGCTGCTTTACCATATCTGCTACTTGCTTGTCAATCGCTTCTTTTTGTGAGGCAAAGAGGGTTTCAATAATCGTGTCAAAAATCACGATAGAATGCAAAGATTCTATCCCTAAGGCAGCATCTCGCGTATGCCTTCCCCACGCTCTGATGCCATTATCTACAAAGATTGTCGTAACGCCTAAGGCTCTTAGCCTGTCTGCTTCACAATCCTCTCCTTGAATATACTCTATGGTATCCACCACACCGATAATGCCATCTATGATGCGGTTTGAATAAGTTTGCGCAAAGCCAAAATCTGAACTTGCCATTATCTTGGCATAAAGTGCGATGATAAAAGCAGATGCAGGGCGGACGACTTTATCAATGCGCTGCACCTTTTGGAAAGTGATAATAGCTCTGTGGGTTTGAATAGATTCTAATGCCTTTTTGATAGATACCCCATCAGTGGCATTGAGTTCAATGGCATAATAAGCACGCAGTGAGGTTGCAATGGATTTAAGCTTCTCATATACGCCTAAGTCATTGTATTGTGGGCAAAGAATGAATTTAGGCTTGATACTTAACTCCTGCTCGGCATTTTTAAGTGCAGTGATAGAATCTATGGCTTTGTTGATATTTTCTTGTGTGATGTCTTCACTCTCTCCTATTGTTTTGCTAAAGACTGAAAGAATGATTTGTGATTGTAGGTTTGTAGCCTCTAAATCTTGCAGGGTATTTTTAATGCTTCCAACACCCACTGCTTGCAGTGCTTCTTCTACACTTCCATAGTGATACAATCCATTAGTCAAGGTATCATCATCGCCCACTATGGCGATAGGATAAGTGTTATTTATATCATAGCTTGTAGGTGCAGAGTTGTGTAACTCGACATTGATTCCGTATTTGCTAGGCATTGTTACTCCTTGATGTGAATTGATAGGATTCTATATTGTTTAAGACGCAAAGGCTAAGGTTTGTTTCCTGTGCAAAAGTGCAAATCCCTTTGTATCATCTCATCATAGATAAGAATATTTTTTAAGTCTTTTTGCACATCACCTGTATAAGTGGGTTTTGGCGGGGGAGTGATAGTGCAAATTGTGGGGATTAGCACTTCTTGCGTAATCGTGCGTGTGGAGCAAGCGCAAAACAAAAGGGGAAAGATAATCAAAATGTAGCGCATTAGGGTTTTTCTCCTTTTTGACTGATACCATACCAAAGCTTTATATCCTTTTTGATAGCTTCTAGTTGGCTTTGGCAAGAGCTATCTTGAAGAGGAGAGCTTTGGTATTTAGTGATAATTATTTCTTTGCCTTGTGCTTGTTGGTGTTGGTAGCTTTTCGTCTCTAGCTCCAAAGATTTAAGGGCTTGATTTTGTGCTTGTAATGATTGCAGTATTGTGATATTTTCGTATTCTTTTTTGGCTAATTCGGCTTTGGTATGACTATAACTATACAGCATAAAAAGCGTAATCCCCACGCACACAAACAAAGCAATGATTTTGATAGAAGATGTCATCAGTCAATCTCCCGCACTTGCAAAGTGCAATTTTGAGCGCCGATTTTTTCTATCAGCGTAAAAAATTCCTTGCATGCTTCAATGCTTGTATGCACGACACCCTTACCTTTTGCCTTACCCAAAAGGATACAACCCTTTGTATCTTGAGGATAATTCCCCACATGGATAAGAATACGCCTAAGCGCAAAAGAGGGTAAATCCTTGCACTTTAGCCATAAAGCTGTATTGACAAACTTAAGGTCATTTACCCACTCTTTGATAAGCTCTTTTTTATTATCCGCTTTCCATTGTGGATAAGTTCTAGCCAAAGAGGCGTTTTGAGATGTGTTTGTCCATTCGATTTGATACTCACGCGCAATGATTCTTTTATCAAGGTTTGGTGTATCAGTAGATTCCCCGATATTTTCACAAGTGAAACACTGATAGATACTTTTGCCTAAATATCCATTTGCTAAGACCTCATAGACATTGAGTTCGCCTAAGGTAGAATCTTCAATTTCCCCAACTATTTGCCCATTTTTAAGTTTTTTAATGTCTTTATGCTCACTTTGTCTTTGTAAAATGATGCGATATTTCATTGTTGCTCCTTACATTGATTTTGCCTTACTTGGCATTAAATTTATTCTCTAGCCATTTAATGGCAATGCGGCTTAATGTATCACTCCCTAAGAATCCAGCCCCACCCCCTAGCATTACACTTAAGGAATTAGGCAGCCCAAAATAGAGCGCAATTTCATAAAAAAGAAATGTCAAGAACATCGAGCCAATCGTAGCGATAATAAGCCTTCTTACAAACTTTCCTTTATCGTGCTTTTCCTCTGTATCATAGAGTTTAAGTGCAGTGAGAAATCCCATAATCACTGACATTATCATCACCCACATATAGTCCCAGTCAAATTTCATCATCAACCCTTTTGCTTAAAAAGCATTAAAAACACAAGAGATGCAATGATGCCATTAATGGAAACGATGCAAGTGATAAAGGTTGAAATCTTTGCATTAATAAGGCTTTGGTGAGAGAGTGAATCTAGCAAGCAATCAAAGTTTTTATCTACCATGCAAAATGTAGCGTATTTCCAAAAGTCCAATGTTTGATAATATAAAAAAATACAAAGAGATACGCTTATGATAAAGGCAAGGATAATAAATCCTAACATAATGAAATAAGTAGTCTTCTCTTTAAATCGTGATTGAATATCCATGAGCTATTCCTCCAGCTTTGCTTGTATGTTTTGGTAAGAATCCCAGCTCACTCTTTGTATCTCTTCTGTATCACTTAAGCCCTCTATATAGTTTTTAAGCATTCCGCATATAAAAATAATATCATTTTTGTAGTTAAGCCAATCGGTATAGACTTGTTCGAGTTGTGCCTGTGTGTGAGGGACATTTGCTTTAGATTCTCCTTTTTTTGCGCAACGAAAGGGCATATCTTTATTTAGAGCCACCGCGCCCATTAAATTGAGCTGGTCTTCTAAGCCTCCATCATAGATATGCTCCTCTCCTAATGCGGAGCTTTTAAATGATGTGAGCAGTGAGTCACACATCGCATTAAGCTCTTTTATTTTTTGCTCTTTTGTAAGATTTATTTGTGTTTGCAATGCTGCTTCTAGGTTATGCGGCAATAAATCCTCCACAAATGGAGATTCTAAATCTTCTCCCTCTACATAGACTTTGCCATTTTCTTCACCCAAATAGTGAAAGTTTCCTTGCACTTGGGTAATTTGACTAGCAATGAGGCTATAAATCTTTTTCATTTTCACTCCTTTAAGATTGTTTTTGCAGGGTTTGTGTGGCGATATTGATATTCCCATCTAAGTATGCCCCGCAGCTATATATGCCATCATCACATAAGGCAATCAGATTTGCTTCATTACCAAAAAAATAGAGATGATAGTCTTTAAAATGCGGGGGTGTATAGACTTGTGTAAATTCTCTTGTATTGGTAGTAGTGCCAATCCCTAGAGTGCCATCGGTATTAAATCCAAAGGCTAAGAGGTCGCTTGCGTCTTTTAATTTCGCAAAGACTCTTGTGGCAGTTCTATCGACAAAGCAAAGACTTTCTATGTTTTCTAAGGCAATGCTTGCCATTTGGTTATTGCCACTTCTGTTATCTCCAAAGCCATAGCCTCCATAACCCCAGCTCCATAGATTAGAATCTTCATCAAGCGCAAAGGCTGTGCCATTGATACTTGAGCTAAAGGCTGTTTTGATATTATCTAACTCTTCGCCATTTTGTTTTAAGATTCTTAAAAAAACCGATGAGTTACTTGTGTTGCTTTGAGAGAGTTGGTATTGTGCATTATATCCCGCTCCGCGAATACTTTTATCTTCTAAAACGATAAGAGAAGTCGCTGCATTAGTGCCTACGCTGATTGAGAGTTGCTTCACTTTGGCATTAAATGTAATCTTGGCAGGGATTGAGACATTATTTGTATGGTTTAGTCCTAAATTACCACTGCCATTATAACCCCAGCTCCATAAACTCCCCTCTTTATCAATCGCCAAAGCATAACCGATAGTGCCATTACTTGCAAAAGCAATATCAATAATATCTCTTAAATAAGGGCTTTGTGTGAAAGTGGAAGTGTTGATTGTGTTTCCTATGGCTAACTCCCCGCAAGCATTACTCCCCGCTCCATAGACTTTGCCATCTTCGCTTAAAATAAGCGTGGTTTGCTTACCTGTGGTTTCACTTGTGCCACTTAGGATTTTAAGAGGTCTAAAACCTAGATTGATTTTGATAGGCAAGGGGATATTATTTGTATTGCCACTTCCTGCGCAGCCACTAGTATTTACACCCCAAGCATAAATAAAATTTCCCTCTTTAGGCAAGGCATAAAATACATTGTGTCCCCCAAAGACTTCTATAAATTCTATATCTTTAGGCAAACAAATGCGTGTAAATCCTGCATAATGCGTGCGGGAAGCTCCACTTGTAACATTACTCAAAGAATGTCCCCGCATCAGCACATCACCATAATGCACAATCTCTCCCTCGCTATTGATAAGCACCTCTTGCACCATAAGGGAGCGATAAAGATGCACTTGCTTTAAGAGTCGATAGGATTTTTTATAGATATGATGATTTTGTTGTGTGGAAAGTATCTCGTTTTTGATGTTAGCACCTATTACCTTTAAACTCATCGCTTGCGCGCTTAACTCATCAATGCTGTTTTGATTGATTTGCCTTAGTTGAGCGTGGAGTTCATTTAATTTATCATAAAGCAGGGTAGTAGAGTTGGGTGATGTTGAGTTGTCAGGCATAATCTCTCCTTTGGTTTAAACTTATGAGAGATTATAGGTTTTATAAGACGCAAGGAAATGGTGAGGATTCTATAAGAGATAAAAGTCGCTTGATGCGAGGTGAGTAAGCTTTATCTATCCCCCCCCCCCACATAAATGCCCTCTAAAAGCAATATGTGATTGACTTCTACACTTTGAGTGCGTCCATAGATAGGATTAAATCTATTAAGATTAAGATTCTCATTGTTTCCTCTTGCGCCCCAGTCATCATTACTACCGCCACTTCGCCCATTAAGAGAGTATCTACTCACCACTCTTGTCCAGCTTCCTGCATTCACATCGGGCAATCCCTCTTGCATAAAAGCTCCTACTTGTGAAATATCATCAGTGCCTTTGGTGTAAAATCCTCCACGAGGCAGTCTAAAGTATCCTGAAGGGCAATTGTCTTGGAGCTGTGAATCTGTGCTTGCAAAATACATATAAGCAGCGGGATATTTCTCAATAGAGAGCATTGCACCTAATGGCTTAAACCCTTTAGGTAAGGCATTTCTAAAAAATAAGCGATACTCTCCGATTTTCTCCCTTTCTCTTTCTCGTTCTTTTTGTGCAATGAGTAGGAATTGCGCAAAGTTTAGCATAGAATCTACGATGGTGTGTGCGTAGTCTAAGAAATCTTTTGTCTCTTGTATCAGAGGGGTGATTTGCTCTACAAGAGCTGGAATATCGACTTTTGGAGGTTTGAGTGAGGCTTTAAGGACATTAAACTCATCGCGACTGACATAATCGCTACTCACAAACACGACTTCATTGATTTCGCCCTTAATCGGGAGCTTTATGGTGATAAGCCCTCCTATGCCTTGCACTAAAATCACTTGTGGTGTGGGGAGGGCAGCAATGACTTGATTGTGTAAATCAAGTAAGAGTATGCCATACATATATTTGTCGGTATTGATGGCTTGGAGATTAATTTCATAAGTGAGGATTGAATTTTCATCAAAATATCCCACATCAATACTTGCAGTATGGAAAATCAGCTCTTTCACCTCATCAAAGCGCAAATCCTCTTTTAAAAGCATTTGCTCTAATATCTCATCTTTAGGTGTTTGTGTGCCTACTAGGGCGTAAGTTTGCACTTGCTCTTTTAACTCTGAATTGAGAATCTCAATGCCTGCATTGGTGGGAATCCCTCTAATCATACGCTCTCCTTATGAATGGTTTAAAATCTTTATAGAATCTTATTCTTTTTAAGACTTATCACTTAATATTCTAGACTTTGGGGCTTAAAGCTTTAAATGCCATTGCGCAATACACTCTATATATGCCCTTGCTTGCAGGTTTCTGTGTAATGATGTTTCTTTGTCTAGTTTAAGGCTAAATCTCCCTAGTGTGGTTATATGTGTAGGGATTTGTGCCTTAGGGAAATTAATCGTGATGCCTAAAGAGCTATCACGCAGAGGTTTGTATTTGTCAATGAGGATTTGAGCTTTTTTTAAATCAATGATATTAGTGCTTGTAGGCTCGATTTGTATTTCAAAGCAAAAAGGTTCTAAGCTTTCTTTGGTAGCGTGTGTTTGGATATTAATATCACCAAAAATACCAAATACCGCTTCTTTGATACCATTATAAGTGCCGAGTTTGGATTTTTTTAAAATGGGTTTCTCACAAAGCTCTATGGCAATAGAATCCACCTCATCTTTGATGTCGATGTCAAAGGTATTTGCAATAAGTTGGAGATGTTTTTGATTGTGTTTGGAATTGTAAAAATACATAAAATCAAGTTTGAAATGTTGATTGAGTAAATCCGCAAAAAGCGATTCTAAGATGTGCAGCTCTTTGGGATAGGCAGTAGGAAGTAAGGGCATTATATTTTCTTTATATTAATAGTGCGTAATTCATAGATAGAATCTTCACCCACGCGCTCAAAAGATTCTACTTGCGTATTAAGGACATTTTGGGACACAAAGCATAGCGAGATGACTTTATTGAGTGCGACTTCTTGCCCAATCTCAAGGGCATTGAAAAATGTTTGTATGTTACTAATGATACTTTCTCTAATCAAAGTAAAATCCGCTTCTTTGCTTAAAGTGAGCGTAATATCTAAATCAATTATCGTAGGTTCTAGCTTTTCTATGATGATTTTATCGGTGAGGGGGATATTGCCTTGAAGATTCTCTTTTATAAGCACATCTGCAGCTTCATTATCGCCATAATACACGATTTTCACCACACCTTTACTTGGACTAAAGGCTTTGACTTTGCCCACACCCTCTACGGAGGCATAATGCGTATAGCTCTCCTTACTCCCTGCGGTGCTAAAAGAGGCGAGGGCATTTAAAAATCGCTTTCTTAAAGACTCATCATCTTCACTCTTTTCATACACGATAAATTCACTAAGCATCGTAATGTCAGTAATAAGCGGATTATTGACTTCTAAGATGTTGGTTTCCCACGCTCCTTGCGTATCACCTTGCAGGAGTATTTCATTCTCACTATCTGCATATAGCTCATAATCTTCCAAGCTATAAGCTATCACGCCCTCTTGTGAGACAAACTTAGAGCCTTTGCTTATAAAAGTATCTTTTTTGCAAGTAATCTTTGCCTTTGCTATGGGCGCACTGCCCTTAAATCGTTCTAATCCTAAGAGTTTGACAAGCTCATCTAAAAACTCACCGCTGGCATATTCAAGGTAATTATTAGCAATAATAAAGTTTAGCTCATCAATCTTAAGTCCCAAACGATAGAGAATACACGAAATAAGGATATTGTAATCATCTGCTATTAAAGGCTCATAATCAATGTTTTTTGCCTCTTTGAGTTTAGCGGTGAAGTCTTGCAGTATCGCTTCTCTCTCTTTTTCAAAATCTAGGGGTTGGAGAAATGCGGGCATTTTCATTATAAAACCTTTAGCTTAACTCAATGGTGAGATTTTCTTCTTGTGTGCGGATATGAAGTGTGAGGACAGAATCCTTAAAAGCTAGAGTGATGTCGCTTACCTTTATTCTTGGCTCATAGAGTGCGATTTGCTCTAATATTTCATCTTTAAGCTCTAGCATTAAATCTTGTGTGAGGGGTTTATCAATATAGCTATCACTCAAGCCAAAATTAGGGCAAAGCGGGAGTGTAAATTTGTGGGTGGTTAAGATTCTTTGGAGATTTTGTTCAACACTGATTTGATACATTGCTTTAGGCTCTATAACTTGGCGTAAAATAGATTATCTCAAGCTCTATGCTCACACTGAAAGCTTCACTTGTGGCAATCTCTATTTTTTCTACATTAATAGCAGTGATATTCTTAATCCCGCTAAAAGTTTGCAAAGTTTGCAAAGTAGATTCTAAAAGCGCATCACTTTGTGCCTTGCTTTGGGTAATAATTGCAATCTCTAAGCCTAGAATATGCTTCCAATTTTCACTGCTTGGGCTCGAAATCTCTGTATTTTGCTGCTTAATCACAATAAAAGGCGCATTATTTATATCATAAATGGCAATGTCATCAAGGAGGATTCGCGCCTCTTGTATGTCCTTTTCTAAGCACATTTTGAGATTCTCACAAATCTCATTTCTGATAAGCATAGACATTCTCCTCTTTTAAGAATAATCGTTTCATCACACGAGATTCTATGTCGATTTGATAGATTTTGTAGGTTTTATTTTGATACTCTATGATAGTGCCTACTTGCAAGTCTGTGTTCTCGCTACTAAGAGTAAGCAGTGTTAGCTCTGTGGAAGAGGCAATATCATAGACTATCTTTGTGCTTGCATTGCTTAAAGTCTTTCTCTTTCTGCCCAAAGCATAAAACTCTTCAGGCAAGATGTGGGCTATATCTTTGGCAAACTTTTCAAATGCACTATCTTTAGCTAGATTCAAAGTTTATTCCTTTGTATCTTTTGATTCTAAAGATTGCTCTGCTTTGGCAATTTTTGCTATTAATGCCTCATTTTTGATATTGTTCTTAAATGATATGCCTAGCTCACTCGCTCTTTGCTCTAGCTCTAGTCTCTCTTGTGATTTTACATCTTGTGGCTCTTGCTCTTCTTGCAGGGGCGTGATGACTTTATTGACTACTAAGCGTTTGATATAACCTTCATCTGTGCCTTGCTCAAACTCTATACAAGAACCTTTAGTGTGGTGTGTTTTATTAATCAATGTATCATACAAGACTTTATATTTCATAGCCTCTCCTTTTTAAGATTTTGCTATCACAAAGGCATTTGCTCTTTTGAGCTCCATTCCCACATCATAAAATCCTGTGAAAATTAAATCCCCCTCATCATCTTTTAACGCTTGCACTTGCAAACCACCCCAAGTGCCGATAAGCACATTGCTATAATCCCCAAAGATAGCGTGATTATCTTTGATGAGATTATTCATAAAGTAGCGATACCCTGCTAGATAAGTCGCTCTTTCATTGAGGAGATATTTTTCACTATCCTCATCATAGTGTGTGCTTTGAAGGTGAATCATTCCCTTAGAATTAGTCGCAAAGTGCGTGTTGGCAATGGATAGATTAATGTCTGTGAGTTTGCCGCCAAATTCGAGGGTTTTTTTGTAGTTAGTGTTTGTAAAATAATTTGCTATGCTTTGCACGCCTGTGGTGTTAAGAATCCCATTAATTGGGCAATCATCATTCTTTTCTCCATAAAGTAAATCTTCTTCTAAGCGCAAACGAATGGCTCTTTTGATTTCTTTGATGATATAAGATTCTAAAGCAAAAGGCGTCATTCCTAACATTTGCCTTGTGATAAGCACTTTTGCCTTAAGGGTGTTAGGGGAGAGCGTGATAAAATCAGCTCCGAGCTTTGAAGTGGTCGTTTTCTCCCCCTCCTTTACCCAATAGGCTTTAATGTTGCTATTATCTCGTGGGATTCTTTGTGTGCCAACTAATCCTGTGAGCTTATCGCAAAGGCTAAGGATATGAGATTCCGCAAAGACTTGTTCGATAAACTTATCACTTCTGTAATACTCTGGGATAAATCCCGCTGAAGTGCTATCAATGCTTTTGGTTTGTTCATCACTAAAGCGTGAATAGTAATCATTGGGAATCTCTAGTCCATTTGCCCCTTGCTTAAACTCAATCTCTCCCACACGCTCACCTTTTGCCACGCTTAAAGCGTAATTTGCCAAAGAGAAGCACACACTATCTTTGGGAGCTTTTGAGATTCTGTTTTGTGTGATTGTATTATCTGTAATAAGGCTTTGGCTAAATTCCTTATAGCTCATTTGGCTTTCAATAGCTTTGAGTGCCGCCTCACTTGCATTTGCGATTTTGCCAAGCTCGATGATTTGATTCACTTCTTCATTACGAGCGTTGAGCTGTTGCACTTTTTCCTGATATGTTTTGAGGGATTCTTGATTCATCATTTCTCCTTGTGTTTGATTTGCTTCAAAAGTTGTATTTGCACTTGCTTGTGGCATACTCGCCTCCTTTGTTTGATGTTGTAATGTTTGGCAAAATGCAGAAATAACCGCATTAGGGTCAGCTCCTTGCCATACTGCACTAAGCTCTACTATCTCTCCGCTTTTGATATGATAATGCGGAAGATTATCTATCTTTTCTCTTTCTTCTATTTCACATTCTCCAAAGCCCACACTTACGCTTTGGCTTAAGCCTTTTTGATACTTTAAAAATGCGTTATGAGATTCTTCTATATCTGCATAAAATTGCACTTTGACTTTGAGGTTACCGCTCTCATCTCTTTTAAACTCTTTAATGCTCCCTATGGCATTTTTGAAGCTTACATTATGGTCAAGATAGAATGTCTTAGCATTAAAATCTATGTTATCAGTATCAATGCTGATATAAAAATCACCAAAGAATCCACTGCGTTTAATGCGTGCATTATGGCTTAAAGCGGTGAAGCTAATCGTGTAATCACTCTCTTTAATGCTACAATCTTGAAATTGTAAGCTTAAAGCTTTTGTGTCTTTAAACATTGCCTTCCTTTTTGTTTTTTAGCATTGTAGATTTTTTAAGACGCAAAGGCTATTTGCCTTTTTTGCGTTTGGATAAGATGTCATAGACTTCATTTTCTTTGATGAGTTCTTGGATATGAGAATCTAACTCTTTGCCCTTTTCTCTTAGAATCTCACTTAAGGTTTTTTGCCCACTCTCTAGGGCTATTTTATTTGCATTAGTTTCCTTATAGGGGTCGATATATTCCCAACCTTGAGGCTTAAAGGTATAGCCCTCTAATATGGTGTGATAGTCTTTGATGGCGATATTGCCTCTTTTGATTTCATTTTTCACCCACGCTTCAAAGACTTTATTATGGAGATTGCGAATGATGAAGTTTTGCAATCCTCTAAATTGCCTCCTTTGCTCACTGCTTCCATGCCTGATAGAGCTATAATTGACTTCATTTAAGTCTCCTGTGAGTGTAGAGTAGCTAATCCCTAAAGCCTTAGCAATTTCTTTATCAGTTTGTTTGATGAAAAATTCTATATTAGTCGCATTATGTGATTCTGTAAAATAGGGCTTTATATCATCATTAATATAAGTCATTTTGCCTACTTCTGCTACTGACATAATTTCTTTTTGTGCTTCTCCCTGTTCCTCGCCATTATCAAAGCTTGGAATCACCTCTCTTTCATTAGGGATAAAAAACCCTGTGATTTCACTTTGTAATCTCGCCCTTTTAAGTTCTGCACTCTTAAATTTATCCTTTTGGAAGTTTGGATAAATCACTGAAGATAGTGAGCTTAAGCCTCTAGCTTGAGAGATAGAAACGCGCTTAAAAAAATGCAAGATATGAGAGCTTGGGATTTTTTGACTTTGCCCATTACTATCAGTGATAAAATATGCTATGGGCATATCTTGCTCATCAAAAGCAATGCCTTTGTGGATATTTTGCGCAGGATTATCAATACTTTCATCGACATTATCGGGGTCTATGACTTTAAGGCTTAAGCCCTCTTTTGTTTCATTGATATAGATAAAGCACTCTCCATCTCTTTTGAGATAGAGTAAGCTTAAAGATTCTATATCCCAAAAATCAAGTGCGCAATAGGGGATATGCTCCCTCCACGCCCACCATTTATTTTCTATGTCGGTATTGAGTTTAGAATCTTGTGTGTGCAAATCTAAAATAATGCCATTATCCCCAAAAATCTCTTTGTCTAAGGTGTCAAAATATCCATTTATGAGCGCAGAGCTTGTAGCGATATTACGCGCTTGGTAACGAATAGCTCTAATGTGAGAATCTATGGGGGCGTTATGAATGAGTGAGAGAATCTCATTTTTTTCTAGCTCACTGGGATAAAGGCTCGGAGTGGCATAAAATCTCTTTTTGCTCTCGTTTTTAACCTTTTTGTTTTTTGTAAAAAAATCAAATATGCCCATTTTATCCCCTAAAAACATATTGGACGCTACTTGGTGTAGATTTTTTCAGTAGAGCTGACTTGATTTTACTTAGTTCATTAATAAGCTCTAAGGGGGATTTCTTTTTGATTTTGATGCCATCTATCTCGTATTCACTGATTTCAAAGCCATTTTTGAGATTGCTTAGAATCTCATTGATTGCTTCATCAATGATGTGCGTCTTCTCTTCTTTGGTCATTTTAATCCCTTTTAGAATGATTAAAAGCGATTATAGGTTTTTTAAGACGCAAGCAAAGGAGGGTTTGTTACAATACCTTATGGAAAAGGCAAAGCTAGAATTATTATTTTCACCTATTAGATTAAAGAGTTATCAAAGTTTGCAAGAGCATTTTGCTAATTTAAGGCTTATTGGCAATATTGCTCCTAAGCTTTGTGTGCTAGAGATTTGTATTCGTAATATTGTTAATGATATTTTAATAGAAAAGTTAGGGGTTGATTGGTGTGAGAGTGAAAATGAAGCGGAATATAGAGGCAAAAATCTTTGCAATCATCAATTAGTTTCACGACAAAATCTTGGATTTTGGTGTAAGATGATTAACAAGCACAAGCTGCATAATCATATTTTTGTTTTTGATAAGGGCTTTGACTTGAAAAAATATGATTCTCACAATACAAATAAGTTTTATTATAATGGCAAAAAGCGATTATTGCGAGAGAGCCATAAGTCAGAGATTATTCTTAATTGGTTTCACACCATTAGAAATCGTGCTTTTCACGCTGAAAATCTCTTAAAAACTAAAGTCATTATGCGTGATGACAAAGCGAGTTTTGCCCCTCGTATCACTACTTTTATTAGCATTGATGACAAGTATAAACTCTATTTTGGTGTAATGCCTGATAAAATAGAAATATTCTTAGAGGATTGTTTGGATTTGATAGATAGGGATTTAAAAAGTTTTATTGAAAGTGTGGCACAAGGAGCCACTGACTAATGAGCCAAAATTGTAATGTTTTTTCACTTAAATTTTTATTAATTATTCCTCACAAAATCCAAGCTATCAAGCTTCATTATTTTCGCTCCTGCAAGGCATAGCACAAATAAATCTAACCCCTCATTTCGCTCTCTTATCTTTTCCCAACGATATGTGCTATACCCACTGGGCGTTTTGGTTTTGATAAGCTTTTCAGCGGTGAGCTGCTCGAAATATTGCAAAGAGTAGCTTTGGGCAAAATGGCAATATCCTGCTCCCACCTCATCAACCCTTAAAAGTTTAAAGACTTCTGATTTGCCCACATAAGTGCCGATGCTAAAAAGCCTAACCCCACTTGCTACCTTCTTGCTCGGCGTGATAAAGTCTTTTTTGCGCTCACTCTCACTCGCCCCCTTAGAGGCAAAAAATCGTGCATCAAGTTTTACAAAGCTATACACTCTCTCTTTATTAAATCCACTATCAATCAAACTAATAGAGCTGCGTAATTTCCTGCCACTTTTGGTGTAAAACACTTCTTTTAATTCCTTATACAGCCTCCCCCAAACTTCGCTTTGTTTGGTATCTCCATAAAGAATGCTATGCTTTATCCCCCAATTTTCATAGCCTAACCCAAAGCCTTTAAACTCAATCTCTATTCTATCGCCTTGTATATCCACACCACTGGTTATAAAGATAATATCATCACTTAGCGTAGTAGGCGTGTAATCCTCTCTTCTGTTATACAGCTCATTTTCTTGAAATTTCACACTTGGAGGCTCAAAGGACTCTGCTTTTATCGTATTGACAAAGACTTGAAACTTCGCAATATTATCTTTAGAATCTAAAAAATCTTTGACTATGTCTTTGAGTGTAAAGAAGGGAGAATACAGCGCATTAAGATAGAATCCTACTTTGAGATTCTCTCCTTTTATCTTTTTGGTAGCCCTCCATTCTCCTAAGCTTACCGCTTTATTTTTCTCTACCTCACTCCATAAACTCCCGCATTCTATGCAAGAGTAAGCTACAGATTCTAAGTTATGCTCCCCTTTGTCATTTTGCTCCCATTTAATTCTTTCAAAGCTTAGTGTTTGAAAATATCCACACTTTGGGCAAGGCACGAAGTATTTACGCTTATCGCTTAGCTCATATTCGGATTCTATCACGCTATGCCCTTTAATGGTCGGTGTAGAGACTTTAATAATCTTTCTATCATAATAAGTATTTGTGCGTTTTTGCGCTAAGTCAATGCTATGCCCCTCTTTGGTATTTTCACATCTATCCACCTCATCAACAATCAGCACTTTAATAGGCTTACTTGAAAGCTTAGAGGGAGAGTTACTCCCCACGAGTGCGAGATTCCCACCTTTGAAATTTTTAATCAAAATCGTATTATTTGCCTCTCTATCAAAAATAAGCTCGGCTAATTCTTTTGTATCCCTAAACATAGGAGCTAAACGCCTCTTGCTGTAATCTTCTGCCATATCTTCTGTGGGGAGTAAGAATAATATCGTGCTAGGGTCTTGATGGATATAATACCCTATGGTGTTATTGAGAATCTCGCTCTTTCCCAGCTGCGCTCCCCACATTAAAACCACCTCTCTTATATTGGGATTACTGATGCAGCGCATCGGCTCGATTTGATAGCTTAGGGCATTAAATTTACCAAAGAGTGCGCTAGATTCTTGGCTTAATACCCTGTATTTCTCACTCCATTCATAGAGGTTGAGTTTGGGCTTTAAAAAGATTGATTGTGCAAAGATTTCTTTTAATGTCATTTGTTTAACTCTTGCAAGTTTTGTAGCTCCTTATCCTGCGCTATTTGAGATTCTACTTCAAGGGCTTTTTGTGTGTAGATTTCAGGGTCTTTGAGTTCTAAGAGTATCAGCTGTATTTGAGATTGCAGCTCATCAATGACTTTTTGGCTAAGCTTGTGTTTGCGCTTGAGGATATGAGGCAGGGCATAGAGTTTATTACTTACCACAATGGCAATGTCTTCTAGCTCTTTTGCGATGGTTGCTAAAGGGATAAGCTGTCCCATTTTTTCTTTATAGTTTAGCTCTTTAAGCTTTGCCTCTGCTAATTCCCTTCTTATTCTCACCTTGCCTATATCGCTATTTTGTGCCTCTAGGTCAATCTTATAAATCGTATAGCTTTGGATATTTTTACTCGCGTCCCATTGATTTTTATCCTCTTTGCTCAAAATCCCAGCTTTTTCAAGATTATAAATATGTCTCTCGCTTAAGCCTAAAAGCTCTCCTAACTGCAAAGTTGATACAATCATTTAGCCACTTTTACCTTTTGGCTAAAGTCTGCGTGAGGAGAGCCTGTAAAGGGGCATACACATTCCCCTGTAACCACCCCACTTAATGCACTCACATTTTCCCCAAGAGTGATAGAATCAGCCTCTATTTTAGCATTTTTACATTTTATGATAAGCTCTTTGAGGCTATCTATTTCTAAAATGCCATCTTTGTAAGTGATGATTGTGCCATCTGCATAGGTAATGCTTTCTTGATTTTCTTGTGTATGTGTGATGTGTGGGGGCAATATTGAGCCTATCACAAACCCACTGCGTTCAAACTTAAAAAATATCACCACTTCATTAATTTGTGGAGGCGTAAAATGTGTTTTAAAGGTATTGCTTGTTTGCAAATAAGGCACAAAATCACTCTTTGTATGTGTATATTCCACTTTGACTTTGCTTCCTTGCACTTCAATCACTTTAGCAAGGTAGATTTTTGCTTCTCCATACATTTATCAGTCCTTTTTATGCTTTAAGCTTTAGATTCATTTGATACTTCCTATTTGAGCTGCTGCATTGCCCTTAGTTTCTACCACTGCATTTTGTCTCAAATGCTCTATGAAAGCCTCACTCAAGCTAATGATAAAATCTTCATTCTCTTTACTTTTTTTGAAACCTTTTTGCTGCATTTTACTCATCACTTCATTTGCTAATTTTGCAGAATCTAACATCATAAATCCTTTAGGCACAATAGCGGATTATTCTTTTTCCTTGCTATTTTTAGAGAATCTAACATACCAAAACCCCTTATATGAAATGTTTTAGGCTTCGAGTTCATATAGAATCTTAGCTTTTTTAAGCTTTGAATGTTTTTTTGGTATTTTGCATACTTCTTTGACTTAAAAACCCTTGTAAAATACCTATATGCAGTTTTTGAAAACTATCATTTGAGATTAAAATTATAGATTCTATATGAATATGAAATCGCTATTTTTTCCTCAAAAATCCCCAAATCCCGCGCTTGGCAACCGCAGGGGAGGGTTTGCTAAGTAAGGACCCACTTAAATAAAAAGACAATATTAGAATCTTTAAAAA
Organism: Helicobacter sp. MIT 05-5293; assembly: GCF_000765665.2. NCBI lineage: Bacteria > Pseudomonadati > Campylobacterota > Epsilonproteobacteria > Campylobacterales > Helicobacteraceae > Helicobacter > Helicobacter sp. MIT 05-5293. The sequence continues at coordinate 105,639 of NZ_JROZ02000004.1, read as the reverse complement.
GTTTTCCAAGATGGAGTAGAGATGAAGGGTTAAAATCTTTTAAAGGTTTGAAAATGATGTATGCTTTGGGAGATTTTATAAAATGAGTGAGATGCAATGAGATGAGAGTTGATATATGCTTAGAGGATTTGTGATGAGATTCTGTAAAATAAGTAAATTGTAACGAATTTGTCAAACTAAATATTGCCTTAAGTCTTATGAGATTCTATAAGGAGAGTGAGGGGATAGAATCTGCAATTAAGAGAGGGGGAGTGCAAAACCTTACATCTTAAGATGTCCTTTTGATTTTGGGTAAGTGTATGGTGAGTGAAGCCCTTGTTTGCGTTTGTGTGGCTTTTGGCATTAGGGCTGATTTGTCGGAAAGAGAGGCAAATACAAAGGGGCATTTTTGTCGGAAAAGTGGATTTTGTATCGTTGTGTTTAATCGGAAATTTATGTGTGGATTTGGGTGTGAAAATAGGGGGAGGGTATCGTGCGTTTTAATCGGAAATTAAGAGTATTTGTAGATAATTAATCATATGAGAGTAAGAGTTAAAAAATCATCTTGGACTTCAAAAGCTTATAATATTAGGCAACGAGATAGAGTAAGAAATAATTTCAAAAGAAAACATAAAAAGCCTAATAAAAAAGATACACAAAATTAATGAGTCAGGAAATCCTTATGCCAAAAAACAACCTTATAAGATAAAACTTCCAAATACCATAATCTTCCCTGATGATATAAAAGATTGTGATAAGTTTATGACAGAATGCCAGAGTTGTTTGGAACAGGGAAACAAAATATCAATAGATTTAAGAGAATTAGAAAGGATAGATAATACTAGCATTTTATTATTGACTGCCAATATTAATAATATATTTAATTCTAATAAATTATACAGAAATAAGAAACTAGCACCTTTTAAGGATATTGACGAACGACTTGCTGTCATTGGATTTTGGGACGCACTATGTGTTAATCCTCCACGATATGAAAAAGATATTGACTTTCTTAGAATCAAGGCATTAAGTGGTGCTCAAATACCAGATAATGGATTTCACCAAGAAATAATAAATTTTTTTACGCAAGCGCATGGCATTGATTCTCAACATAAAGATAGATTGTTTGATGCTGTTTTTGAGGCATGTGCAAATTCTTTTGAACATGCTTATAGCGAAGATAATACAAATAAACAAATATGGTTTTTAGGCTCATACGATAAGCAAAAAGATGAGCTAGAATTTATATTTTATGATATTGGTATGGGGATTTTTAAATCATTAGAAAGTAAAAACACCCATCTTGGCAAACTTATTAGACGATATATCATCAAATTTGGAAAGGATAGGACACTTGAAAAACTATGCACAACAGATTTGTCAAAATATAAGAGAGATAAAAGCAAAATCAAGAGAGGGAGTGGGATGATCTCTTTTAAACAATTTATTAAGGAAATATCAACTACAAGAAAAGCAAATTTGCAAGTTATTACGGAAAATTTATTTTATTCTAGCTATAATGGCAAAACTGCTCGAATTTCTAAGCCTATTAAAGGAACTTTGATAAGATGGACTATTGGAGGTAATAAATGAAACAAGAAAAAGAGCCACTAGTATATGATTTTGCTAAAGAATTTAGTGAGACACCGGGTCCTAGATACAAAAGTTTAGGCAAGTTTTCGGGTGAGGCTTTTAGAGAAGATGTCTTGCGAGGTTTATTAGAAAAATACGATTTTATAGAGATTGATGGAAGCAATATAAAAACTTCATTTACGCCATCTTTTTTATCCGAAGCGTTTGCTCCATTGAGCAAGGAAATGGGAGGGTTTGAAAACTTAAGCAAAAGAGTAAGACTCTTTAGCAAAACAAATCCAAACTTAGAGCGGAAGTTTAAAGATTTTGCAAGTTTGTAATGAAATGTCAGAGTCTACAATGACTTTTATTATTTCATTGATAGCACTCATTCTAGGTATTGTAAATTTATGCTATCTTATATTTAAAGACAAAAGAGCAATGGTTGATGCTGATAAAAAAGAATGTATAAAAGTCTTGAAATATGTTTTTAAAAAGAGTGTGAAAAATAGACAAGATAAAACTTCCAATATGATTATTCCTGATGCTTATGTTAATGCCTTAAAGCATTTGAGACTTATAAAGATAAAAAAGAAAGAGGAGGTTTTGTCAAATTTTGCACTTAAAGTTAATCATTATAATGAGGGTAGTTTAAATGATGAAGATTTGATAGGCTCTTTTACAGAGACTATCGATTCTGTATATAACTTAGAGCTTAGTCTGAAAGAATATTTTAGCAACCTCATTACTATTCTCACATCTTGATTAATATCCCTCTGCTTCTAAAATCTCACCTTTACTGCCGAGTTTAAGATGAGCGGTTTGTTTGACAACACCACCAAAAGCATTTTTTCCACTGAAATTGGTGATAATTGATATATTTTGCGGATTCTCGATTCCACGAATAGCATAGGTTGTTTTGATGTGCTTATAACTTTGCTCGTCATTCATATTACTTTTGATAAATCTTTCGACAATAGCATTGCTTCCGTCCCAGCTACTAAAATTGCCCATTACAAAGCTTGGATTAAAATAAGTAGTGTTTTGCAAAATATTATTGTTATAATCACCGACGCAAGATTTAATCGGAATATCAAGTGTAACTTCATCTGATTTATTCCAAAGTGTGTAATGAATGCAGTTTGTGAAATTTTGCTTTAAATCTTGGGGTATGTTATGTTCTTTCATTATGACTTCTACAATTTCATTAATTTTTTTATCAAAATCATTGTTTGAATCATATCTTGGCATTCCATAAAATGCCTGAAATGCGTGAGATTTTAAAGTCTTTAATGTTGTTTCTTGGGTGTATTGACTATCACAACCCCAAAATAACAATCCTATCAGCAACAATGTAACTTTTTTCATAATCACCCTCCCTATTAATACGCTCTAATTGCACCTTTAAGAATCCCTACTATCATAAGGGATTCTAAATCTTCCTCTTTGACTTCAAAGCTTGGGTAGTCTTTGTTTGATGAGATAAGTGATATACTCTTATTTTGCGGGTTTTTTTGAATCTGTTTGACATAGAGGTCGCCTTGATAGTTGGCGATGACTATATCACCATTTTTTGCCTCTTTGTTTCGTTCTATGAGTGCAAAATCGCCATTATGAAGGTAGGGGTGCATAGAATCTCCTTGAATCTGTATCATATCAAGCTTTTTAGGGAGATTGATAACATCTAGGATATTGCTATCAATCTCTATGTATTCCTCGTTTTCATTCATCGCTCCATACCCTGCGGAGGCTTTGATATTTGGATAATAAGTGATAGCTGGATTTTTAGCTTTTGATTTTTGAAAGCTTGGCTCTTCTCCTGCTTGGGCTTTAAGGAGGTTGTATTGCAATAAAACATCACTAGGTATCATTTTTCTACCTCTCCAGGTTGTGCCTGTTGCTCTTGATTTGCCTAGCTTTTCTGCTACCTTTTCAATACTGCTCACATCAAAAAACGCCTTCATCTCTTCAGTGAGTGCCTTAAAGTCTTTTGTCTCCATATGCTTATACCTTCTTTTTGTGATTATACCATAATAAAAGCATAGTTTATACATAACATATTCTAAATATACCTCATTACATAGTAACACTTTTGTAATTTATATAATTTCATATTGACAATATTTCAATTTAACTATATAATGTTTGTAATAAATTTATATAAGGAGTAGGAAATGAAACACAATAAGCAATATCAAAGATACTACAAAGAGCGTGAAATGGAGTATCGAGCAATACTGCCAAAGTTGTTTTCACAAAGACATCAAGTCGCAAAAAGGGATAAAGAGGGTCATTTAGACTATTGCTTTGCTGTCGTGGCAAATATCAGGGCTTATGGAGCGATTGCACGCGAGGTGATGAGCTATGCGGAAGCGTTTGAAACCTATCGTGTGGATAAACGCCAAAGGCTTTTAGCAAAATGGAGAGGTGAGCAATGAGTGCTAAATATCCTCATATTAAAGTTAGATTAGTTGGCGAGGACGGCAATGCCTTTGCCATTATGGGCAGAGTGGTTCATGCAATGAAAAAGGCAAAGGTAGAGGCAAAAGAGATAGAGCAGTTTAAGAGTGAAGCAATGAGTGGTGATTATGACCATCTCTTGCAGGTTGTAATGTGTTATGTGGAGGTAGAGTAATGAAAGGCTTAGTATTTAGGGCAAATATGAAAAAAATCTCTCAAGATTTTGGGAATGTGAGCGCAATGGCAAAGGCTTTTAATATCAAACACCCGACATTAGAGCATATCATTTATAAAAAGACGACCTTTGGTTTTCGCTCTGATTCTGTAAGGGAGGCAGTTAATAGGCTTATTGCTGGAGGGTATTTGACCTACACAGATGAGGTGCAAAGTCAATCATCTCATAATGAAGTAAAGGAGTGAGAAATGAATGAGCTTTTTCATATTGAGGCTGTAAGGCTTAAAGGGGTGCAAGTCAATGCAGTGAGTGCAAGGGAGCTACACGATAAGCTATGCTCAAAGCAGGACTTTAGCACTTGGATAAAGAAGCGTTTAGAGGTGTGCGGGGCAAAAGAGGGGGTGGATTATCTCCTGCTGCCTACATTTATCGCACATAATGTCGTGAAGGCAGTGCATCAGGAAAAGGGCGTAAGTGTGCAAAGAATCGCTCCACAAAAAAATGGAGCGCGGCGTAAAACACAAAGCACACAAAGCCATTCAAGTGGAGAACTAAGGCTTTTTGAGAGTTTGGCGCATCTCTATGAGTTTAAGCAAGAGGGACAGAGTGAGGCGCATAAAGTCTATGAGGAGGGGCAAAATCCCCCACATAATAAAAAAGAATACATCATCAGCCTAGAGATAGCCAAACACATTGCGATGCTAGAGAAAAACGACATCGGGCGGAGGGTCAGGCAGTATTTCATCGACTATGAGCAAAGAGCTCAAGCAATGCTCCCCAATAATGATATGCGCTCACTGCTTGAGATAGCCAAAGGGCAGATTGAAGCCTTAGAGGCGACACAAAGGAATGTTGAAGTTATCGCAAAGAAGGTGCAAGTCTTAGAATCTACCAAGCGACTGGAGGCGTGGCAAGAGCGTGCAATAAGTGATGAGGTAAAGCTCAAGGTCAAAGAGCTCACAGCTGGGCGAAATATTACCCAAAGGGTCATCTCTGCGTATTATCGGGCAATTTATAAGAGGCTTAAAAGCAAGTTTTATGTCCCTCGATACAGCGAGATACCTAGCCTCAAGTTTGAGGAAGCTTTAGGTTTTGTGCGGGATTTGAGTAATGATGATTTGATTAACTAAGGAGGCATGGAATGACTTATAAAAACTTAGTAGGCTTGTATAGCTTGGATAAGAAGATTTGTCAGATGATTTGCAGCATTGAGGGCATATCTAAGAATTTTAGCGATGAGTGGCGATTCCTTGATACCTTAGAACTCTATGCTAAAAATGAAGAGGAAGTGTTAAGTGCAAAAGAGGATATGCAGCGATTTAATGAGCTTATGGATAGTGGGCGGAGGCTTGTGAATGAACTGCTGATTTTTAAAAGGGCTTTGAATGACTATCAGTGCTATAAAAACCACACTAGCGCAATGCAAGATTTCTTTGGGGTGAAAGATAAGGACATTGATAAGGAATTAGAGGCACAAAAGAGCGGGGAGGGGCAAAATGAGTCTTAACTTTCATCAAAGCCTTGTGATAGCCCTCACGCAAAGTATTGTTACACGCTATGGAGCGGTGCTTAGTGAAAAGGACATCGGTGAGATATTTGGGCTAAGTGAAACCACGATACGCAATAAATTCACTCAAGGGGCAAAAGATTTGCCAAGCTACACACAACTAAAGGGTAAAAGAGTGGTGATGGCGCAGGATTTGGCGGACTTTATGGTGCATAATCAACTCAAGTTTTAAAGGTGAGCCAATGAAAGAGGCAAAGAAAATACTCGCTGCACTTAAAAAGCATTATCCGCAAGAAATCGTCTTTTTTGAGGATATGAATCCGCGAGATAGGAAAGGGTATGCGGGGTATGTGCTACGCAAGGGAGAGGGGTTTTTATCGCCTAGCGATTGGTTAGAGAGAAAAGATAGCGTGGGCTTGAGTTTTAATGAAATCGCCCTAAGGCTTGGAATCTCGCGTCCTGAAGTGATGAGTATTTATAAAAGTGCAATGGTAAAGATAAAGGAGATTATGATGAATGAAGATTATTTTGATTTTGTCAAAAATAAAAGGCAATTAAGCTTGAGAGTGGGATTTGAGGCTAAGGAAGAGTGGCTAAATAGGCATCTTTTTGACTATCAAAGAGAGATTGTCAAAAGGGCGTGTGAAAAAGGGCGATACGCACTTTTTATGGATACGGGGCTAGGTAAGAGCATCACGCAAATGAATTTTGCGCATTGTGTGCATTTGCACACAAATAAGCCCGTGCTACTCCTTGCACCTTTGGCAGTGGTGTTTCAAATGCTTAAAGAAGCGGAGAGATTTGGCTTTAAACTCCATAGGGTAGAGGATGACAAGATTATCAATGGGCTTAATATCACCAACTATGAGCAGTTAGAGAATCTGCAAGGTTGCGAGGATATAGGCGGCATTGTGCTTGATGAGAGCAGTATTTTAAAAAGCTTTACGGGGGCTACAAAGAGAGCTTTGTGTGAGAAGTTTAAAAATACCCCTTATAAACTTGCTTGTTCGGCTACGCCTAGTCCAAATGATTACTTAGAGCTTGGTAATCATAGTGAGTTTTTAGGGGTGATGCCAAGCTTTGAGATGATAATGCGATTTTTCATTAATGATAGCATGAATGCGGGAGGCTATCGACTCAAAAAACACGCAGAGGAGAGCTTTTGGCAGTGGGTGGCAAGCTGGGCGGAGTGTATATCCTCCCCTTCAGATTTAGGCTATGACGCAAGTGCGTTTGTGCTACCGCCTTTGAGAGAAATAATCCATCATGTGGATTTTGATAATGCCTTATATAATGTAGAGGGGGCATTATTTGCCTTGCCTAGTTCAAATGCCACGACTTTGGCTAAAAACAAAAAAGCCTCTTTGGCTGCTAGGATAGAAAAACTTAACGAGATTTTAAGGCAGGAGGGTAGCACACCTCATCTTATATGGGTGGATACCAACCTTGAGGCTGATATGCTCAAAAAGGCGTTAAGTGGTGAGTTTAATGGTATCGTAGAGATAAGGGGGAGTGATAGTGCAGAATATAAGGCAAAAAACCTTATCGCTTTTAGCAATGGTGAGATTCCTATTCTTATCACAAAAGCAAGTATAGCAGGGTTTGGACTGAATTTTCAAAATGCGCATCATATGACATTTTTGGGATTAAACTACTCCTATGAGAGCTACTATCAAGCCATAAGGCGTATGTATCGTTTTGGGCAAAAGAGCGAAGTGATAGTTAATGTGATTTTATCGACAAGCGAAGTGGAGATACTCCATAACTTGCAAAATAAAAAGCACCAACACGATGTAATGAAGCAAAAAATGACGCAAAGCATTTGCCAAAGTAGAAGCGTGAGTGAGCTAAAACACAGCTGGAATAAGGGCTTTACCCTGCCATTCTTTTTACAAGCTAGTGAGAGGGCAAAAGGGGCTAAAAATGAGGCGTTATAGAATGGTGCAAGGGCGTAATGCAAGGTATAGCTTAAAGTATTACTTTGTGTGGGAGGGGCTTATCTATCTCCGATACAAAGATATAGGAGACGCTTTTAGGCTTAAATGTGTCGATAGCGTTGCTTGTGAATTTTAAAAAGGAGTAAAAATGGAATACATCAATGAAAAAGAGCGCATTGCAATCTATCATACAGACTGCGTGGAGTTAGCAAAGTCTTTGCCTGATGAAGCAATAGATTTTAGTGTGTATTCTCCCCCTTTTGCTAATCTTTACACTTATAGTGATAATTTAGCGGATATGGGGAATTGCGCAAATGATGAGGAGTTTTTTAATCAATACAAATACCTCATCAAAGAGAAGTTTAGAATCACCCGTAATGGTAGGCTTACTGCTATTCATTGCAAGGACTTGCCTAAGTATAAAAACCGCAATGGAGCTTCTGGGTTGGTAGATTTTGCGGGGGCGATTATCAAAGCGCATGAAGAGTGTGGCTGGACCTATCACTCACGCATCACCATTTGGAAAGACCCTGTGATAGAAATGCAGCGCACAAAGAATCAAGGGCTTTTGTATAAGCAGGTTTGTAAGGATTCTGCATATTCTAGGCAGGGAATGGCAGACTATATTATCGTAATGCGCAAATGCGTGTATGAGGATAATGTGCCTGTGTGCAATGAAAATGGAGCGGAGAGATTTTATGACTATATCGGTAGCTCATATCTTGCACCAAAGATTGATAAAAGTGCGCTTATGCGGAGTGTGAATGAAGCACAAAGGCTCTATAGCATTGAAGTGTGGCAGAGATATGCTTCTCCTGTGTGGTTTGACATCGCTCAAACGAATGTGTTAAACACCGCTCTTGCTAAAGATGGTAAAGATGAAAAGCATATTTGCCCTTTGCAGCTTGATGTGATAGAGCGGTGCATCGAGCTATGGAGTAATAAGAGTGAGATAGTCTTTTCTCCCTTTATGGGTATAGGGAGTGAGGGCTATCAAGCGGTTTTACAAAATCGCGGGTTTGTGGGAAGTGAGCTTAAAGAGAGCTACTTTGCCATTGCAGAGGCAAATATCAAAAAAGCAATCAGTGAAAAGCAAAGCTTGTTTGATATGCCTTTTTAGAGTGGCGGGCTAAGGCTTTAATGAAAAGTAGTGAGTGAGTAAAGAAAGCACAAAAAGAGTAAGAAGTGGGCAAAAAAGAGCAAAAATACAGCGCGGGGATAGATTCTTATCGCTTTGTAATCCCAAAGGCTATGGCTTTGAAGTTTCTCAAAAAGCTAGAGTTGTATGCAAAACTAAGGGCTACCACGCGCAATCAACAAGTGCAAACCTACTGCAAGGATAAGTTTAAGAGCCTTAAAAGTGAGAGTGAGAAATACCCTTTTAAGGTGCGCTATATCAGCCTTAAAAGAGGTGTAAAAAGCCTAAGCAATACGATTTTATTCCTCGAAAATACCAAAGAGCTTCACTCCATAGCGCGTAAAAACAAAAAGAAGCTTGATTTTTACGTGATGATAGTCTTTGCGGGACTGCATCAGCCCAGTAAAGACATACAAAGTGAAGTTTTTAAGATACTCAAAGCTTTTGTGAGGCGGTTTAAGACTTATAGCTTTGACTTGGCGTATGATTTTGATGAGCCTAAAAGTGTGGATTATAAACTCAAAGATTGGTTTGGTATTCAAAGTCATAAGTGGAGTGGTGGGAATATCATAAGCGTGGGTAAAAGCCTCTATGGTAATCATATCATTGAGCGTTCAAGGTATTTTAATCTAAGTAGAATCTTACTCTATGATAAGTATCACAAGCAAAAGCATTACCACAAAGAGAGAATCCCCGATAGATTTGCACAATGGAAGCGATTGGAGCTGACCTTTGAGCTAAAGGGGAAGTTTCTCCAAAGCATCGAAAATGAGAGTATCAATGAGGCTATATCTGTGCTTGATGATATGGCTAAGAGTATCGGAGCAGTAGGGCTAATCGGGATAAATATAGAATTGCTTGCCAAACAATGCCAAATGCTAATGGACCTAAGGCATAGATATACCTTTGAAGCGTGGATTAAAGAGGCGAGTTGAAATAAAAGGAGACAATAATGAAACTAAGTAATTTTGATTTTCGGGTTTGGGATTATGACAATAAAGAGTATATGGAGTGCGTAGGTTTTGCTCGTTTCTCTGAATGGTTAAAAGATGATAAAGACGCACACTTTATTGAATTTGGAGATGCTTTCTTTGATGAGCAAAGGTATGTAGGAATCAATCAATATCCATTATTAGAAGATTCTAAAAACGATTACGAAATTGAGCTTTACACAGGGCTAAAAGATTCTAAGGGCAAGAAAATCTATGAGGGAGATATTATAGAGCTTACTCATTCTGTTTTATTACCAAAAAAAGGATATGTCAAATTCTATAAAGGCTCATTCTTTTTTGTTGAAAACGATGATGGTATTGATTTATTAATGAATTTTGAAGTAATGCGAATTAAAGAATATAGCATTGAAGTGATTGGAAATATCCACAATAAAAGGGTGTAAATGGCGTTTATTCAAAAAAAGCTTACTATGGCACTTAAAAAGCAATGGTTTGAGGCGGTTAAAAATGGCTCTAAGAAATATGAAATAAGACCTTGCACTCCCTATTGGGAAAAGAGGTTAAGCAAAAGTTATGATGTCATCGTATTTACTTTGGGGTATCCTAAGAGAAATGACCTTAAAAGAATGGTTAGCAAAGAGTTTGTGGGTATTAAAAATGTATCCAAACAAGAGCTTTTTGAGTTGGTATCAGTCGAAGAAACAGCGTTTATTCAAAAAACATTCCCTCATATACATCATTTCTTTTTGATAGTTTTTGATGAGTGGGATAAAGATTTTATTTTGTAATTTTTACTCCTATCGTTTGAAATTGTCCCTACAATCCCCTTTAAGATTTTAGCCATTCTCTTAAAAGGTTTGAAATATTACCAAAGTGCTTTGCAAAGGTAAAAAATATTACAAACTCTAAAGGAGAAACGATGATTCAACCTATTGACAAATGTTACAAATTCCTTACACCCACAAAACTAAAAGCCCCTTTTGGTTGGGTAGGTGGCAAATCAAAACTCGCTCAAAATATAGTAGAGCTTATGCCACCACATAAACGCTATGTTGAGGTGTTTGGAGGAGGCTTATCTGTGCTGTATGCTAAGCCTAGCAGAAAAGATATTATGAGCAAAGATTATAATCTAGGAGATTTTATTGACTTTAAAGGGCGTAAAGACAAATATGTAGAGGTGATTAATGATACTAACAATGATTTAATTAATCTTCACACAATCATCAAGACAAGCCCTCAAACCTTTTCTCTTTACCTCAACAATATGCTTTGTAGCAGAGAGATTTTTGAGAGGATTAAAAGAGGCAGATTTAAACCTAAAAATAAGATAGAAAAAGCAGTGTTGTATTATTGCCTGCTAACTTTTAGCTTTGCCTCAAAAGGTGATAATTTTGCAATGTGTAAAGCTCGTTCTCCAAAGAATATCTATAAAGATTATTCTATTTGGAGTGAAAGATTAAAAGGCGTTTGTATAGAGAATATGGATTTTAGAAAATTGATTAAGGAATACGATAACGAGGATTCTTTATTCTACCTTGACCCGCCTTATGTGGGGACAGAGAATTACTATAAGATGCAAAGAGACTTTGGAATACAGGAACATAGAGACCTAGCGGATATTTTGCATCATATCAAAGGTAAGTTTATTCTAAGTTATAATGATTGTAAATTAGTCCGAGAGCAGTATAAGGACTTTAGAATCAATCAGACGAAAGAAGTAAGATATTCTATGAATGTGCAAGTAAGAAAAGTAGCTAAAGAAGTGTTGATTATGAATTATTAGGTAATGGATTTTAAGGATTTGTGTTATAGAATCTTTTTAAGAAAGATTTGAAAGGGTTTCTGTGGATTCCAATGTTTTGATTGCTGGTATTGGTGTTGTAGGGACATTATTTGGAGCTTTTTTGGGTGCTTGGCTTAATCCTAAAATGCAACAATGGCAAGAAAACAGGAAAATTAAAAATTTCTTAGAAAATATAGACATATTGGAGAAGTTTATTATCTATTTTGCGTATAGAACAATCTATATTCCCTTATATAAAATGGGCATCAATGATGAGGGGTTAAAATCTCTCAACGATGGGAGCAAGCGAAAAGAAACCATACAAATAGCAAATACCCTCCATCATAGCATTAATTTACTTGATACAATTATTAGGAGACTGGCACAAGAGCAACAAATCTTTGTGAGAGAAGATTTGTATAGGGGATATTTTGTATCACTAAATACAAACCTTAGAAATTTTATTAGCACAAATCAAAAACTCGAGGAATCTTTAAAAGAATCGACTAAAATGTATATAGCACAAGTAATCTATCCAATGTAAAAGGATAATCAGCTCTAATGAGATTTTTAATGTTATCAATACTAAAGATATGGATTCCACTATCTTTGGAATTTGTCTTTTTATGAATAATATTCAAGTCTTTGAAATTTATAATAGAGATTTGTCTTATCTTAGGTCTGACACACAAGAATCGTTTTTAAATTTTCCAAAAGGAATATTTCACCCTGATTATCATAAATCTTAATACTTATAAAGTATAAGATTTTAATGGTTAATCTCAAGAAATCCTATAATTTCTTATCAAAAATAAGGAATTATCAATGTTCAAAGAAATTACTTGCAGAGAAAGCATTGAGCGTATTAAAGATATACTTGCTACCGACTGCAATAACCTTAAGCCTAAAGATGTTGATGTGGCGAAAGCTTTGAGGATTCACCCCAATAACCTTGCTCAAGCTAAATTTCAAAACAGAATCCCCTACAAAGCTATAATGGATTTTTTACATAGTAAAAATATTTCTATTAACACATTTTTTTATGGAACTGAACCAAAAGAAACTGCCAAATCAAGCGAAAGATATAAAATATTGCGACTTTATATGGCAAATGCCTCTGCTGGAGGAGGTTGTATGAATGATGAAATGTCTTATAGAGAGGTAATGATTGATAAACAAATCCTAGATTTTTTACATATAGAATCGTGCGAAATGATTTTTGTCATTGGAGATAGTATGGAAGAAGCAATTGCAGATAATAGTCTTTGTCTTATATCTCGTCAAGAGAGTGAGATTAAGAATGGTAAAGTTTATGCGGTTAATACTCTTGATGGATTGTTTGTAAAACAATGCTTTGTAAAAGATGAAATGGTAGAGCTAAGAAGTTTTAATCAAAATTACAAACCTATAATCTATCCCTTAAACGAAGTTATTGTATTGGGTAGAATAAAAGGTGCAATTAATAAAATATAGCTATATGACCAATTTTAAAGCCTCACTTATTTCGTTTTGCCCAGTCTTATCAGCAAATATAATGAGTTCTTTGGAATCGTATCTTGCTCCGCATTCTATAAGCAACAATGCGATTCCAAGATTGCCTTTTAAGATAGCATACTGCAAAGGCGTAAAGGTGTGCTCATTGATAATATTCAAATCCTGCCCACTTTTTATAAAATCTATAAGCAATGCCATATTATTCTCTTTGATAGCCTTATAAATATCCCTCATCGGTTATCCTTAATATTAATTTTTAGTATTTTAACTTCTCCTAGCTGTGCTTTGGCTGTGTGCTAGCTGTCTCTTTGTTTAATTGCGCGCATTTAATCCCATAGCCTCTCTACCCATTCACGCCCACTATGAGGGAGGAGATGAGCATACCGCATCGTCATTTTTATATCTCTGTGATTAAGGAGCTTTTGAATGATTTGTATGGGTGTGCCAGCTATGGCAAGGTGTGAGGCAAAAGTATGACGCGTGGTATGAATGACCACCCTGTGCTTTCTATCATTAGATTCTAAATGCGCGTTAAAGAGAGTGTTTAGTATATTTTGCATCGCTCGGACAATCGTGCGCTCGGGAGTTTTGAATATGATATTTTCTTTGTAGTCTTGCAGGGTTTGTTTTGCTAGAGGGGTGAGGAAAGCGGTGTATTTGGAATTATTTTTAAAATCTTGGATTTTTATCGTGCCTTGTGTAAAGTCAATGTCTTCTAGCTTGATATTTCGCACACTATTGAGCCTTGCTCCCGTGCTAAAAGCAAGGACAAAGAAATAATACACTTCAGCATTAGGGTGCGCTTTGGTTACCTTTAAAAGCTCCTCCACCTCATCTTTAGTAAGAAACCGCTCTCTTGCGTTATCGATTTTTAATTTCTTTATAGCTTTAGCGGGATTGCGTAAGGATAAGTTGTATTCTTTAATGCACCACTCTATAATGTGGCTAAGCCTATCTATGAGCTTATTGATTGTTTTATTGCTTTTATCATTAAGAGAGAGCATAAAATCAGTGATGAGAGGGGGCGTGATAGATTCTAGTGGGTAGCTGCCAAAGAAAGGATTGATATGCACCAAACATTCACCTTTGCAATTTTTATACGAACTTGCACCTAAATGCAGTTTTTGAATCTCAAGATAACGCTCCATGATGCTAGATATAGTGATTTGCTGATTTTTAGTTTGATTTTCTAAAGAAGCCTTGCTTTGTAACTCAATTCTTTTGAGCGAGGCTTTTTTCTCATTCCAACCTCCATTTTTCGTGCCGACTTTGCGCTCAAGTCTTACGCCATTTTTATCACTCCAGCGGACATAGTAAGCAATATCGCCATTATTAAGCTCTTTGCTTCTCACACCCTCGTATTTTTGACTTGTTTTGTTGGAGTGTTTTGTGCTATATGCTTTCATTTTACCTCTTTTTTGATTTCTGATTTGTGTGGCATATCTTGTCCCCAATCTGTCCCCACTGAAAAAATATTTCATCATATTTTGTAGTATTTTTAAATGATTATGAGTGAATATTTTTCATTTTCTATAAATGCGAATAATACCATAAAATAGAGGATTTGGAGGCTATAAGGTAGGCTAAAATATAATGAGTGATGATTTAAGTTTGATGCTTTAGAATCTATGGCAGAGAGGAAGGGATTCGAACCCTCGAAAGCTTGCACTTTACACGCGTTCCAGGCGTGCTCCTTCAACCACTCGGACACCTCTCTAAATGTCTCAAAATTTTAGAATCTAAATATTACCTAAAACTTGCTTAAAAATTACGCCATCAATGCCACATTTTGCTACTTTTTGAATCTGTGCGTCATTTTTAATCGGATACAATAGTTTGCAGTCCAAAAGATAATGTTCAATGATTTTTTGGTATTGCATTGCATCTTGTAAAGAATCTTCAAAATGAACGATGAGGTATTTAGCCTGCAAATTGGCATAAATGAGTAAATCAGTAATATTATTGACCCTCACTGCATAAGGCACTTGATACTTGCAACAATGATTAGCGAGTGTGTAGCCTGTATCCTTGTCGCATTGCATGGGGTCAAACCACAGAATCTGCGCTGCTTGTGTATGGGCAATCTCTTGGAGTGATGATACTTTGATAAAGGGAGGATATGCAATCGCAGGGTGTCCGATGATAGTCATTATTTCCTCTTTTTGAGACATTCTTGCGAACAAAAGTAATATCCATCGCTCATTAGTGCTTCTTTTTGTGAGATATACACGCCACAACAAGCACATTCGCACATTTCTTCAATCTCATCTTGGTGTTTTTTATTGTTTTTGGTTTTGGGATAGGGTTTAAAAGAAGAGCGCAAGAGTAACCACGCTAACATTCCTATAGCAAGCAGAATCACAAGTAGTTTAATCATCATATCTCCTTAATCGTTAAATATCTTTACCTTTTTTGTAATAGTAGATTCTCCTGTCGCGTTCAAAACATTCTTCCACACTCATATGAGGCATTTCCTTGCGAAAATTTAAGCCCTTATAAAGTAAAAAATATCCTTCATTTTTAAGGAATTTGCGTGTGAGATAGATTAGTTCTTTAGCGTCCATTACAGCTCTTGAAGTGATTAAGTCCAAATTATTAACCTCCGTGATAGGCACTTCTTGAATACGATGTGTCAAAACAGAGACATTATTAAGTCCAAGCTCAAGAGTGATGTTTTTCAAAAATGATGAGCGTTTAATACGCGGCTCTATGAGGAAAAATCGTGCTGTGGGCTTGGCAATCGCTAAAGCCATCGCGGGGAATCCACCTCCTGACCCTACATCCATACAATTTTGAAAATCATCGATAAATTTAAGCGGATAAAGTGAATCTAAAATATTATCTTCCACAGATTCTATACTGCTTACCCCGCTTAGATTATGGATTTTATTCCATTTGAGCAGCTCTTCCCCAAAGATTCTGTATTTTTGATAACACTCGCTGGGCAGGGAGATTTTGTGTTGTTGGAGTTGTTGTTCTAAATGTGTCATAGTATAAGCATTCCATCGCCGTAAGAATAGAATCGATAGCCGTTTTCAAGGGCTTGATGATAAATTTCGAGGCATTTTTTTCTCCCAATCATTGCGCTAATAAGCATTATTAAGGTGCTTTTTGGGAGATGAAAGTTGCTCAAAAGATAATCCACCCGCAAAAATGGCTCTCCGGGATATAAAAACAAGTCGCACTCGCCTTGCAAAAGATGATGTCGTGCGTAATATTCTACACTCCGTGCGCAAGTCGTGCCGATACATAGGACTTTTGAAGCTTTATCAAGCTGATGCGCCACTTGTGGTGAAATATCAAAAAATTCGCTGTGTATTTGGTGCTGTCGAATATCTGGGGTTTGCACACTTACAAATGTCCCCGCACCGACATGGAGCGTAATAAAACAAGTTTGAAAACGCTCTTGAATCTTTGCAAGATGCTGTGTGCTAAAATGTAAAGAGGCTGTTGGGGAAGCGACTGCACCGAGATTCTTTGCAAATACACTTTGATAGTCGCATTCATCTTGTGCAGTGTCTTGACGCTTGATATAAGGTGGCAAAGGGATATGTCCTTTATTTTCGAGAATCTTAAGCACTTTGGATTGATTGAGAATCTCTTCACCGCGTATAAATCGGGCGATTCTGAAACCATTATCGAGACTATCGAGAATCTGCACATAAGTTTCATCTGAATCGCCCTTTTGTGTGGATTCTGATAAGTTAGATTCTAATATGATACGATCCCCTTTTTTGATACGCCCTTTGGTTTGAATCAAAAACTCTGTAAGGGCGTGGTTATAAGGCTTGTGGTAGAAAATTTCTATGATTTTTTTGTGTCCTTGCGCATTGATTTTATAGCCATAAAGTCGAGCCTTGATGACTTTGGTATCATTAAAGACAAGCAATGTGTCATCTGGCACAAAGTCGCTAAAATGGGCAAAATCACTATGTATGATACGATCATTGTCTCGTTCATATACGAGCAGTTTGCCATTTTCAGGAGGCTTGGTCGGATAAAGGGCGATTGCTTGTGGGGGCAAATCATAGTCATAGCTTGAAAGCAGAAAATCCTGCGATTGGGCATCAATTTTTGTCATTATTCTGCCCTTTAACTTTGCGGTGTTTGAGATGAAGTTGGATTGTCCTCTTCATCATCGTCTTCATCGGGCGGTGGTGCGGGATTGACAAACTTTAAAATAAGAATAGAGATTCCGTATAATGCACTTAGAGGGATTGCTAAGAGAATCTGTGAAATCACATCTGGCGGAGCGATAATGGCTGCAACGATGAAAATAATTACAATAGCATATTTGAAAAAACCTTTAAGGCTTGCATCAGTAATCAGACCAATTTTTCCAAGAAAAAAGCACAATACGGGCAATTCAAAGGCGATTCCAAAACCTAAAATCAAACGAATAAAAAATGTGAAATAATTTTCAGCTGTGATATAGGCTTCAAAATGCTCATTGCCAAAAAGTAAGACATTTTTAACGATAAAGGGTAATACCCCATAATACGAAAAAACAACACCAATTGCAAACATAATCGTGCCAAAAAATACAAAAGGCAAGACAATCTTTTTTTCGTGTTTGTATAAGCCCGGAGCGACAAAAATCCATATTTGCCAAAAGATAACAGGTGTCGAGATAACAGATGCAGCAAAAAATGCGGATTTCATCGCGACAAACACACCTTCGACCATACCCGAGATGACGAATTTACCCGCGACTTCGTGTTCAAGCACATCACTTAGAGGTTTTTTGATAATGTCAAAAATCCCTTGCCAAAATAAAAGACAAATCATAAAGGTTACAAGTAAAACGCTAATAATCACGATTAATCGTGTGCGTAAGTCTTGGATATGAGGTTTTAAATCTTCAAGCATGGGATTTAAGAATCCTTATGTGTCTTGTGTGTGGGAGATTCTATAGGAGTATTTGTATCAGCGGCTATGTGATTCTCCTTTTGATTCTCTTTTTCACTTTGAGCGGGTAATTCATCTTGTTTGGGTAAAGATGGGCTATCGTAAGTAATTTCATTATTGAGACCTTCAAGCGTTGTGTTAAGAGACTTCACTGCATCTGCGCTGATTTCTCTAAGCTCGTCAAGTTTCATATCCTGTGTGATTTGTTTCATACCATCTTCAATGGTGTTTTTGTATTTGAGGGCTTCTTGTTTGAGTTCGGCAAGCTGAATCTCTTTGTCAAAAGTTTCTTTGGCTTCGTGGATTGTTTTTTTAAACGCGCGGAAAAATTTTACTACATCGACAATGGTTTGAGGGAGTTTATTGGGACCTAGAGCGATAACAGCGACAATTAATATAATGAGAATCTCAAATATACCCGCTCCAAACATTGCTTTGCCTTTATGAATTAATATTAAAATAGCATTTTATATTAAAAATGTTTAAAAATTGCAAATCTTGAAGGAATAAAAAATGCTTTTTTGATGAAATATCAGCTAAAATTTTATGGATTATTGATAAAGAGATTTCAAGGGAGTGAAGATGATTGATATTAAGGCTTTGGTGAATGATTTTGATACGATGAGCGATAAACTGCGTATTAAAAAAGTCGATGTAGCGACTTTAGAGCAACTCAAACAAATGGCTATCGCATACAAAACGCATAAGCAAGAGCTTGAAAACCTCCAAGCTTATCAGAATAAAACCTCCAAGCTTTTTGGGCAGTATATGCGCGAAAAAAAAGATGTGAGTGAGCTTAAAAATACCCTTGAATCTAATAAACAACAAATGAGTGTTGCAGAATCTCGTGTCAGAGAGATTGAGGCAAAACTTGATGATTTTGCATTACGCATACCTAATATTCCTGATGAATCCACGCCAGAGGGAGAGGACGAAAATGATAATGTCGAGATAAAAAAAGTCCTTAGCATTCCTCATTTTGATTTTACGCCTAAAGAACATTGGGAGCTTGCCTCTCAAAATGGTTGGATTGATTTTGAAGCAGGTGTCAAGCTCGCCAAAAGCCGTTTTTCAGTTTTGCGTGGAATGGGGGCGAAAATCAATCGGGCATTAATCAATTTTATGCTTGATTTCAATCAGAATGCAGGATTTGAAGCAGTAGTAACCCCAGTGATTGTTAATAGCAGAGCACTTTTAGGGACAGGGCAATTGCCAAAATTTGAAGAGGATATGTTTAAGATAGATTCTCGTCTTGATGACAGCAGTGAGAGCGAAAATGATTTGTATTTGATTTCAACTTCAGAGATTACTCTCACAAATCTTTATCAAGATACGATTATTCCCAAAGAAGATTTGCCGATTTTACTCACCGCGCAAACGCCTTGTTTCCGCAAAGAAGCTGGAAGTGCTGGGCGAGATACGCGGGGTATGATTCGCCAACATCAGTTTGATAAAGTCGAGCTTGTGGCGATCACTCACCCAAGCCAAAGTGAGGACATACAGCAAAAGATGATTGATACAGCAAGTGGAATCTTAGAAGCCCTCAAACTCCCGCATCGTTTGGTGCAATTATGCGGAGGGGATTTGGGTTTTAGTGCGAGTAATACCGTGGATATTGAGGTATGGCTGCCCGGACAAAATTGTTATCGAGAGATTAGCTCTGTGTCCAACACACGCGATTTTCAAGCACGAAGAGCAAAGATTCGGTATAAAGATGATAAGAAAAATTATCTTGTCCATACGCTCAATGGTTCATCACTTGCTGTGGGGCGCACATTGATTGCAATTATGGAAAATTATCAGCAAGCCGATGGAAGCATACTTATTCCAGAAGTGTTGCAAAAATATCTCTAAGGGTATCTAAATGGCAGAAGAAAATGTAATTCAGCTTGATGATGGGCTTGAGCCAACCCCTGCAGATTCTCAACAAGAAGAAACATCAGAGAATCCAGAGCAAGCTCAAGCACAAGAAGATGCTACAAAGTCTAACAAAATCAAAGAGTTATTAGGCAAATTTTTACCTTTTTTGCAGCCGCATATTGACACATTAAAAGACAACAAACCCTTGATGATTGGCATTATTGCTATCGCAGTGCTTATTTTTGTGTTTATCATTGTATTGTTTATCGTGCTTTTGCGAGATGATGAGCCTGAAGTGAAGACAAGTCCATCGCCCTTATCGCGTAAAATCATTGAACCTGCTCCAATTCTTGGTGCGACTAAACGCCCAGAAGTCGATAATACAGAATTTGGCAAGATGATACGAAAGGCAAATTTGCTTTATTTAAAAGGCGATAAGATGGAGGCTTTGGATTTGTTTCAAAATATCGCCGCATATTCAGAATCTATCGCAGAATATAATCTAGGCGTGATAAAATTACGAGAAAACGACTATAAGGGCGCAATACATTCATTTGAGAATGCTATTAATACAGGTAAAGATATTAGTGTGAGTGCGTTTGATGCTGCTTATAGTGCGTATATGCTTAATGATATGAATCTTTACGAATATTATTTAGGTATTGCTTCAAGTTATCTTTTTCATACGACAAATCAGCCTTTGTATTCTTATCTTTACGGACTTTTACAATATTATAAGGGATATTACTTTGAATCCCTTTCGCCCTTTTTGAATCCTAGCTCTTCAAGCTATGAGAGAGAGAGTAAAAAATTAGCTTCTGAAATGTTTTTGGTCTTTGGTGATGAGTATAATGCTTTAGCCCAACTCAAACAAGTGGCTGATAAAGAAGATAATTTTGCCATTGCTCTTTTGCACGCAAGGCTTGGCGAATATAATCAAGCACGGCAATATCTTTATGAATATTTAGGGCATTATCAAGGGAATCTTGATGCGCTAATGGCATTGCAACTTATTGAGCTAAAAAGAGGGAATTTTAAAGAAAGTGCCTTGCTTTTGGAGAGACTGAATGCTAAAGAAGAAGACGCAAAGATTTTTGCGCAGTATCCGATTAAAGTCAAGCTCAAAGATGATTTGTTTGATATTAATCTTGCGCAAGAAGCATTTTGGGATCGTCAATTTGAACACAATAAAATGCTTGGCTATAAGATTCTGTTTTATTATGCGCCTTTTAGGGTTTTTAACGCCAAAGATGCCCTTGAAATTATACAAAGTGGGAATCTCAATGCGCTCTCTAGCAACCTTGAGAGTGCGAAGACTATTTTACAAGATGGGCAAACGGTCTCGCATATCAATCAAGCAATTGCACAAGATTTGCGTGTGCTTACACTTCATCAAGATTTGAGAGAGATTATCAAATCAATGGAAAAATCAATCAAAAATTATCCCAATCATTCGATTTTGCACTACAATCTCGGATTGCTTTATGCCCAAATGAATGATTTTGATAGTGCGTATGCGCATTTTATTCGTGCTTATCACTTAAATGGTAACGATGTAATGGCGGGTATTTTTGCCTTGATATGTGCCGAGCTTACCTATCGTGATACAAGGCGGTTAAATCATAATATTTCTAATGATTTTGCCGAAATTCACTTTGATTCACCGCTTGAACGCGAATTTTTACTTTCACTTTTCCGTTACACTGGAGAATCTCCAGCAGACCCGCTTTTGTGGCTTAAAGACACGCAGGCTTATAAGCTTCAGGATCGAAAGCCTATTCATTATGCTTTAAATGCAGTGTATGGGATTTATAATGCCGATGCGACACGCATTACAGAATCTTTTAATGAGATTAAAAATATTTATCCTAGAGATGTCGTGGCAAATACAATGTATGAGCTTGGCAAACGTTTCAGAATGAATCTCAAAGATTTTTCTTTACAAATGAATGTGATTTATAAAGAAAAGAATCTTGACTTGCGTCCTATTTATTATGGTCCTTCTTTGGCTCGGGAATTGTATGTTTATGTCGGGTTTGTAACAGGATCGTTGCGCTCGATTCAAGAAGAGCTTGAGTCAAAGCTGATTGTCGAGACACGCTCGCCCAATGGTATTTTGCAGGCTTTGGGGTTATCAAATATTTATAGTAATGATTTTGAAAAGGCTTTCGCAATTTACAATTCCTTGATTGATGATTTGAAAGAAGACGATTCACAGACACGATTTTTTGCAGCGATTTCCGCAATGGGTGCAAATCGTCATGAGAATGCTGTGGCTCTTTTGCAATTAGCCAAAATGGAATCCGCGATTAATTTCGAAGCACGTTATGTGTTGGGATTGCTTTATCAAGAGAGCAAAAATATCAAGGCAGCGATTCAGCATTATGATAGAATCTCAAATACGCATTTTGTCTCTGAATTTTTTGATTTTGAGATTGATACGACTGATTTGCTTGATGCTCACCAGAATAGTGAGTTCAAGACTTTTTAGAGTGAGACTATTTTAGTTTTTTTGTTTGAGTTGTTTTGCGCGCCGTCTTGCTCTTTGCACTCTGCGATGAGCAAGGAAGATTTTATAATTGATGCTCCACCATACAAAATCTTTGATTTTTTCGCGTTGATTGGTTTGTCGGAGATATTCAAGATCTTCATTGAGCTCAAGAGTTTGCACGATATTTAAAGATTCTTCAATAATCTCTTCAAGTTGTTGAAACTCACTTGTCCCATCTTGCTCACGCGCAAGCACTTCAAGCTTTTGGAGAACTTCTTGTGGCATAAGCTTACGCTCGGCTTTTGTGAGATGAAGCAAAGGAGTAAGTTCTTTGCGATCTTGTGCAGTTAAAACAATTTTATTTTTTGACACCTTAGACTCCTTAAATATCAAATGATTAAATTTTGTAGAAATTATACCTAGAATTGTAAATATTTCAATAATTTTATATGAATTAAAATTATTTTAAGTTGGTTTATAACTACTTAAAGAATTAGAGAATCTAGGATAAAAATAGAAACGCGTTTTTGGATTTTAAAGTATGGTTGTGCAGAGTAATTGCCACAGGCTCGTTACCTCTGTGGCAAAGTCTATACCCCAAAAGGAGCTAAGATAAGTTTAATCTATGGTGCTTTCTTGAAATACTTTACATCACTAAAAGCTGTATCGCACTTCAGCAAAGGCAGTGCGCCCTTGTCCGATAAGGAATCCATACCCGGCAATAGGGTCGCTTACATCGCCATTATAGTAGCTGTAATAAAATGTATCAAAGAGATTGCGCACACCTGCACTTATGTTCCAATCTCCCGCACGATAATTCACTCCTAAGTCTGTGAGAATATATCCCGGAATCGTATCTTGCCCATTGCTTGTTGTAGTAGTGCCTTGCGCATTACGAGTAGTTGTAAATGTCTCAATGTCTTTTTGCTTCCCAATAAAGCTATTTTGTAGCCAGATACCAAACTTTCTCATAGGCTGATAGTGGATACTCAAAGTCGCTTTATAGTTGCTCACATAGGGGATTTTAGCGTTTGAGCTTTTGCCATTATTTTTCAGCACACGCGCATCGATATAGGTAAAGCTCTCACTCAAGCGCAACATATCGCCAAAGAGGTATTGTTCGGAGAAGAGTTCAATCCCTGTGCGTTGCGTCTGGTCATAGTTCCCATAGGTTACGCCTGATACGGAGTGCGCGTTCCCAATCGTGTAAAATTCATTATGTGTGAGTGTGTAGAAGAGTGCGGCAGAAAACATCACAGAATCTCCCCAAAAGTCTTTTAACCCGATTTCAAAAGTATCGTAAGTTTCTTTTTTTAAATCTGTAGGGAGATAAGTCCGACTTTGTCTCTGCAAGAGATTATTCGGAGAGGGGGAGAAATATCCCCGCTCATATTTGGCATAGATATTGCCATAGTCAGAATAGCGGTAATTAGGCGTGAGCTCTAGGGCGATGTTGTGCTGGGTTTGATTAAGTGTGCCATTTGCGCCATTGCTTGCGCTGATAGTATTTTCCATACTAACGCATCTTGTGCTTCCTGATATTGTATAGCAGCTATACAACACATTGCCATTTGGTTGATATAATCCACCTTTTGTATTGTATAGTGCGTCTGCCCAATAGGTTGCAGCTTCATAGCGCACTCCACCCGTGAGGGAGAATCTCGGTGTGAAATCGTATTTTTCAATCGCAAAGAGTGAATTACTCCATTTTTCACCTATAAATGGGATATTAATATAATGACTATATATGGTAGTTCCATTATAGTTATTAGAATTTCCGCTACTACTACTACTGAACATACTATTAGTGTTAGTTGTCCCATTAATATCTTGATTCATCACGCGTTTGCCTCTGTTGTAGATAGATTCTAATCCCAAGATAAGGCGTCCGTTGTGATGCTTTAAATCGTATTTGGCTAAAAGCCCGATTTTTTGGTCATCAAAAAGTGAGCCGCTTTGATCGGCAGCAGTTCCACTCCAATTTAAATTTGAATAGTTATAATTGCTTAGTCGCGTTACAGAATCCACATAATCAATATGATTGAGATGATAGAAGGCTTTGAGGTCAAGTTTAGCATTTTCGCTTAATCTCCCCTCATATCCGAGACTGACATCGAGTCGCTGCTGGGTGTTGTGCAAGTCGCCATTACCTGCGGTTTTTCTGTCGCTTTTGGCGGGGTTGGGAATGTCCATAAAGGAGTTGTTAGGAGAAGTCTTAATATCGCCATAAAAATAATCAATGTCAAAATTTATGCTATGCCCCCCCCCCGCTACAATATCATAAATCAACCCAAAATTCGCCTCTCCGCCATTGGTTACATCACCCTCTCTTGGTCCGCCACGCAAGATATATGCCGCACCGAGCGAAAGGTGTGTCCTATCGCCGACTTTCGCGCCAAATTTCGCATCAGCATTGACATTATGTCCGGTCGAAGCAATGATATTTGCATAGCTTAGCCCTGCGCTAAAAAATGGCTGCTCGTATCGTTTTTGTGTCGTGATATTGACTACTCCTCCGCGTGTGCCATTCCCATACATTACTGCACCTCCACCGGGCAGAATCTCAACAGATTCTATGGTATTAGGAGAGAGTGTGTTCATCGGTGTAACGCCATGACTAGAATCTAGCATATTCGCATACACGCCATTAATCAGCACTTGCACAGAAGTATTGGCGCGATTGCCTTGCCCCCTTAAATCAAGGTTGCTACCTAAACCAACATTGGAAAGCCCGACAAAAGGCATATAGCGGAAAATGTCCTCTGTGGAGCGATAACCTTTGTCTTGAATGGATTCTTTATCGATTTCATAGACATTGCGATTAAGCTCATCAAGCGTGGCTTTCATAGTCGCAGTAACGACAGATTTGTTGAGCTTGACGCTTTGTTGAGTTTTTTCGTCTAAAGCCTCATCAGCAAAAGCAGATATTGACAAACTCGATAATGCAGTAAAGAATAAAATATATTTTTTCATTGTTTAAGATTCTCCTTTTGAAATTTAAAACGCAAGGATTTTAAACAGAGTTTCTTTAAAGATAAATTAAATTATAAGAATAATTTTTAATATAAATATAGTTATGTGTAAATATTCATACAATAAAGGATTAGTTATTATAATTTTAAAACTATAAGAATGATTATTTTTTTGTTGATTCGGCTTTATGCAGAGAAACAGATGAGGAGGAAGAATAAAAGGATTTTAAGCTACAGGTTAAACTCATCTTGGACCCAGCTAAAAGCCGGGTTCAAGCTTACACTAAACTACATAAAACCCTAAAAATTTATTTCCAGAATCCCATTTAACGAGAGTTTTATTGTTTGGCTCAAGATGACAGATGTAGAATCGAGTAGTCAAAGCATAGCTTTCACTGCTAGGATTGTGGATTCTAGAATCTGCAAATGAAAAATAAGGCTTTATGATTTAAAGACTCCAATTGAGCGTTTTTCCTGCCCATAAAGGGATCACAGCACCTAAGGGAGTCATAATACGCTCGGGAATGACAAAGGGCTTTCGCGAAAGGGTGATTGATTTTTGTGGAAAGTCTGTGAGGTGATAATTTTCTATTGCTCGTTGGCTGATAAATGTTTGGAGATTCTCTAATGCGTTGTGTTCTTCAAAAAGCGTGGCTAGGGCAGGGAGTAGAATCGGAGCAGCAAAAATCCCTGCTGCTC
This sequence comes from Helicobacter sp. MIT 05-5293, assembly GCF_000765665.2. NCBI lineage: Bacteria > Pseudomonadati > Campylobacterota > Epsilonproteobacteria > Campylobacterales > Helicobacteraceae > Helicobacter > Helicobacter sp. MIT 05-5293. Next base: position 79,711 of record NZ_JROZ02000004.1, on the reverse strand, counting down.
CATTTGCGGTGAGTTTGGCAGATTCTAAATGTGGAGCAGAATCTGAACCAAAGCTCACTTTAGGGTGGGCGTTGAGTGCAGCTTGTAATAAGGCTTGCTGATCTTTTTTGGTCTTGAGTATAGGTTTGCAAAAATGATGCGGATTAAGCCCTTTGCCTAGCACATCATCAAGGCTCATACTGATATGATGTAGTGTCAATGTGGCATAGAGATTGGGGTATTTTTCAACCATATCAAGACTACGCGCATCGCTCAAGTGTTCGATAATTGTTTGGAGTTTGGGAAAATTTTGGGCGATGTGCTCAAAAATAGGTAAAAATTCGTATTCTCGCTCTAAAGAAAAGCCATTACTTTCCCCATGAATAGAGAGAATAAAGCCTAAATCTTGTGCATATTGGAAGACTTGGAGTGTGTTATCACTCAAAATTTCTTTGACACCCCCTTCACTACCTGTGGTCGCTCCTTTGGGATAAAGCTTTAGAATCTTAATCCCCGCTTTTTTGGCTTCTTGGAGTTCTTGGAGATTAAGAGATTCTGTGATAAAGAGTGTCATAAGGGGTTTAAAAGACGAAGGAGCGCAAAGAGAGAGAATCTGTTTTTGATAATCTTTAGCAAGAGCGGTATTTGTAATCGGAGTCGTGAGATTTGGCATCACAACCGCTGCGCTAAAGATTTGCGCTGTATAAGGCAAGACACCTTCAAGCATCGCACCTTCGCGCAAATGCAAGTGCATATCCATAGGGTTTAAGAGAGTGAGTGTTTGCATTTTAAGCCTTTGGTGTGGGATTTGTTCGGCATTCTTCAAGGAGAGCAAGCAGTTTTTGCTGATAAAGCACAGAATCTTCTTGTGTTTTAGCTTCGAATCGACTGACAAGCACAGGCGTGGTGTTGCTCGCTCTTAATAGCCCCCAACCATTTTCAAATACGACACGCAAACCATCGATTCTGATAATATCTATGATTTTGGGAAAATCTTTAGGTGGATTGTCGAGTTTTTGTGCTAACGCATCAATAAGGGCAAATTTTTGCTCATCGGTGGTAGGGATTTTCTCTTCGGATGTGGAATAAAAGCGAGGCAGCGCAAGAATCTCTTTTTCAAGCTCTTCTGGCGTGAATGACAAAAATAACTCTAAAGCTCTTAAAGCAGAGTAAATCGCATCATCATAGCCAAAATAACGATCATTAAAAAAGATATGCCCACTCATTTCTGCAGCTAGGTGGGCATTTTCTTCTTTGAGCTTGACCTTGAGATTGCTATGTCCCGTTTTATACATTAACGCTTTGCCGATTTTATTAATCTCATCATACATTACCTGCGAACACTTCACTTCGCCAATCACGATAGGGTTTAAATAGTGTTTCTTCATCTCTCGCGCAAAGAGGATTGCAAGCTCATCGCCTTTATAATGATAATCTTTCGTGAGTAATGCTAAGCGGTCTGCATCACCATCAAATGCAATACCAATCGGGATAGAATCGGATTTCATTAAGTCTTGTAAATCTCTAAGATTCTCTTCTTCGCTCGGGTCGGGGTGATGATTGGGAAAAGTGCCATCGGGCTTGAAATATAACGGCGTATAAGTGATATTTAGCTTTTTAAGCACAGATTCTATGCCTAAGCTTCCCACGCCATTACCGCAATCAATTGCGACAGGATAAGGAAAGTCTTTGAGTGATTGGAAAGCGTTTGAAAGATATTGTGTGTAAGATTCTAAGGCATTAAGTGTAAGGTGTGGTGCGTTTAAATCTTTGGGATAGGGGTTTTGAGAAAGCGTGCTTAGGAGCTTTTGCCCGAGCTTTTGAATGGATTGCCCATAGAAAGGCATTTGGTTGATAGTGATTTTGAATCCATTGTATTGGGGTGGATTATGCGAACCTGTAATCATCACAGAGTGTGGGCAAGTGATACCATCAATGGTATTAAAAGTCGCAAAATATGCTACCGGTGTGGGAATCATTCCCAAATGATAGACTTGCACATTTTTTGAGACAAAGCCGGCTTTGAGCCATTCAAAAAGCGTAGGGGAATGCACCCTTGCATCGTATCCGATATGCACCATTGGCGGGAGATTTGTATGCAGAATCTCTTCAGCAAGCAAACGACCGATATTAAACACCACATCGGCTTTAAGCTCTTTGTCAAAAATACCGCGAATATCGTATTCGCGAAAGATTGTCGCAATGTTTGAATGGGAATCTTGTGGAATATGTGTATGAGAATGAGGCACGATAAATCCTTCATTTTGGCTTTAAAGATTTGTATTTTGACATATTTTCGGTAAAATTTTGCCTTTTCATTAATAAAATGTTTAATTGCGTGTGAAATCTTGCAAGTTTTAAGGTAAAATATCGGAAATTATCCTTATTATATGAATTTTAAAGAGACTTTATAAACTGAAGGTAGATTAAGTGTTTAGGGTAGCATTGGAAAATATCGCAACTTATGAGGCTGGAAAGCCTATTGAGCTTGTCATACGAGAATTTGGCATACCTGCAGATTCTGTGATTAAGCTTGCAAGTAATGAAAATCCTTATGGGACTTCGCCGCGAGTTTTAGAATCAATCCGTGAAAATATCCATAAGGCGCATTTGTATCCTGATGATTCTATGTATGAGCTAAAAGAGGCTCTTTCCCATCATTATGGTGTGCAAGCTGATGAGATTATTATCGGTGCGGGCAGTGATCAAGTGATTGAATTTTGTCTGCAAGCAGTGGATCATCATAACGCATGTGTGTTAATGGCAAAGACGACTTTTGCGATGTATGAAGTGTATGCAAAGCTTGCAGGTGTAGAGATTCTCAAAACCCCTAGTGATATACATCGTCTTGATGAGTTTGTGCGCATTTATCAAGAGGTGAGTAGTAAAAAGCGCGTGAGTATTGTCTTTTTGTGTGTGCCTAATAACCCGATGGGAGAGTGTTTGTCCGCAAAAGAAGTCGAGGCATTTATAGAAAAAGTGGATAAACAAACTTTAGTCGTCCTTGATGGGGCGTATCAAGAGTTTGCTAAAGCCAAAGATTCTGATAAAGGGCTTGATCCTGCGTATTTGATTAAAAAATACAGCAATGTCATTTATCTTGGGACATTTTCAAAGGCGTATGGTTTGGGCGGAATGCGTGTGGGTTATGGGATTGGTTCAAAGCATTTGATTGCAATGCTTCACAAAGTCCGACCACCTTTTAATATCACGACTTTAAGCCTTCAAGCAGCAATTATCGCACTTTCCGATCAGGATTTTGTGGCGCAATGCGTCAAACAGAATTTTGAACAAATGCGGTATTATGAGGAATTTGCAAAGGACAATCATTTAAGTTTTATCCCTTCTTATACGAACTTTATCACATTAACGAATCTGTCATTTGAAAGCACACATTTGTGTGATTGGTTGCTTACGCAAGGTGTGATTCTGCGCAATTTGAAATCCTATGGGTTAAATGCTTTTCGTATTACTATTGGTATGAGTTCTCAAAATGAGCGAGTTTTAGAGCTCTTGAAACAATATATTCAAAAGAATAAATAGGGGCAATCGTGGATTTAAGATTGATTATTGAACAAATCAGTAGAGTTTTAAATAAAATCAATAAAAAACAACGAATAATTATTCTTGCTACAATGATTATTCTTGTGGCGTTTTTAACCTATCTTATTCTTTTTAAGGTTACGACAAAAAACGAATATGAAAACTATGAAGTATTATTTAGTAATTTAAGTCCAGAGGACAGCGCGGCTATTTTGCAGAAGCTGCAACAAACAAAAGTTTCTTATAAGATTCCTAAAGATAATATCATTATGATTCCCAAGGATCAAGTTTATGAGCAACGCATTGTGATGGGTTCTTTGGGATTACCAAAGACAAGCAAGAATGTTGGTTTTGATATATTGCTTGATTCACCCGTAGGTGAGACACCTTTTACACAAGATATGAAATTTTTGATTGCAAAGCAAAATGAACTTGCGCGCACGATCGAGAGTCTAAGACCGATTGAAAAAGCTATCGTTAATATCTCAATGCCTAAAGAATCACTTTTTGTCGAAGGCGGACACCCACCTTCTGCATCTGTAAAAATCACGATTAGAGACAATATGTTTCTCTCTACCGAGCAGGTGATAGGGATTAAACATTTAGTTGCGGCTGCTGTGGAGCGATTGACGCCTGAAAATGTAAAAATTGTTAATCAAGAGGGCGAGCTTTTGGGCGAAGAAGATGAAGCTGCATTGCAAGGAGCTTTAGCCAAAAAAGCAGCCTTTCAAAGGCGATTCCAACAAGCAGAAGAGCGCGCAAAAGAAGAGAAAATCATCAAGTTTTTGCAGCCGAGCGTAGGTGATGGTGTGCAAGCTCAAGTTACAATGGAATATGACTTTAGTGTGCGTAACAGCACACAAGAGGAGTTTGATCAGAATCCTGTAATCCGCTCCATTCGTGAATACGAAAAAGAACGCAAAGGCTTTAGACCTCCGCAAATCGGTGGTGTGCCTGGTGTGGTAAGTAATATCGGACCAGTGCAAGGGCTCAAAGATGATGAGATGATGGAGTGGGAAAAAGAGAGCGAAGTAACACAAAATAATGAAATTGGTAAAAAAGTCAGTTCGATTCAAGAACATTATGGTGTTTTGAAGCGAATGACAGCTTCGGTAATGGTAGATGGTGTGTATAACGAAGTCGTAGGCGAAGATGGAATCTCGCGTCTTGAATACAGCCCGCGTAGCGAAGAGGATATGAATAAATTTCTCGAGGGAGTGAAAAAGACTATCGGCTATAATGAGGCAAGGGGTGATCAAGTCGAAGTGATCAATATGCAGTTTAGAAGCACCCAGCTTAATTATAAACCTAAAGATTCTTGGGAGCTTTTCTCTGATAAAGTCGAACGTTATCTAGGACCTTTTATGCCACTACTTAAATATGTCATTGTGGCAGTGATTATTTTCATTTTCTACAAGAAGATTGTCGCACCATTTGCAGAGCGTATGCTTGAAGTGCAAGAGGAAGAAGATGACGATATTGAATCATTAATGCAAATTGATGACGGGGAAGATGATGTGAATAAGTTTAGCGAGCTTAGAAAACGTGTGGAAGACCAGCTTGGTATGGGTTCAGATTTTGATGAAGATAGCATCAAGTATGAAGTATTGCTTGAAAAAATACGCAATGTTATCACTGAACGTCCGCAAGAAATTGGCTCACTTTTCCAAACATTAATCAAAGATGAGTTAGATCTTAGTGATGGTGTTGGGCATAAATAATTTTAAGGAGGCATTATGGCAATAACACTAAGCCCTCGACAAAGAGCGCAATATGATGAACTTTCAATGTCCGAAAAGATAGCAATTTTATTAGTTCAGCTCGGTGATGAGATTACTTCCGAAATTTTCCACCATCTTGATATTGATGCGATTACAGAAGTCAGTAAGCAAATCGCTCAAATGGGAGGAACTGATAAGACGATAGGAGCTGCAGTTTTAGAAGAATTTTATGTTATTTTTCAATCGAATCAATACATCAACACAGGCGGTATGGATTATGCGAGGGATTTGCTTGTCAAGGCTCTTGGACCAGAGGCTGCGAAAGCGATTTTGGATAAACTTGCTAAAACAATGCAATCTCAAAAGAATTTTGCTTATCTTTCAAAAATCCGTCCCCAACAGCTTGCAGACTTTATTATTAATGAACACCCTCAAACGATTGCTCTTATTCTTGCTCATATGGATGCTAGCGGGGCAGCGGAAACATTAGGATATTTTTCTGATGATTTACGCGCAGAAGTGGCGATTCGTATGGCAAATCTTGGGGATATTTCGCCCAATGTCGTTAAACGCGTCAGTGCAGTATTAGAAAACAAACTTGAATCGCTTACTAGCTACAAAGTCGAAGTGGGTGGCACACGTTCTGTGGCAGAAATCTTTAACCGCTTAGGACAAAAAGCTGCGAAGGCTACTATTGCGCATATTGAACAAATTGATGAGCAGTTGGCTATCGAAATCAAAGAGATGATGTTTACCTTTGAAGATATTTCTAAACTCGATAACAATGCGATTAGAGAGATTCTCAAAATTGCTGATAAGAAGGATTTGACACTTGCACTCAAATCTGCTCCTGATGACTTGAAACAAAAGTTTATGGGCAATATGTCGCAAAGAGCAAGTGAGCAATTTATGGAAGAAATGCAATTCTTGGGTGCTGTAAAAGTGCGTGATGTGGAAAATGCCCAAAGAAAGATTGTTGAAGTCGTTCAAACACTTTCAGAACAAGGTTTAGTCCAATTAGGAGAGCAAGACGATGTCATTGCTTAATCAAGAAAATATCATTGCTCAAGAGCATCTCAAAGATCATAATATTAAAAAATATGAGTTTAAGAGCATTACAAGTGAGATGGTTGAAACGGGCAAAGAATCTTCTGCTTCCCCCGCACCTGTGTTTGTTGATCCTAGAGAATCTGCTCCATCAGTGCGTGAGGAGATTCAAGAATCATTAGAGCAAAATGCAGGTAAAATCGCTACTTTGGAGCAAGAGCTTGTCGAGCGACTTTTGCAAAAGACTGATGAATTATCTGGTTCTTTGGCGAAGTTGCAGATTCAATTTGAAAAACTGCAATTAGAGAGCGAACAAAGAGTTGTGAGTGCGCGTGAAGAAGGCTATAAAGACGGCTTTCGTGAAGCTGAAGAAAAAGCAAAAGAGGAGCTTTTTAGTGATGTGAATGCGCAAAAAAAATCATTGGTTGATTCTATTATTACTCTCGAAGAAGCATTGAAAAAAAGTCAAGCGCATTTGGAAGATTTGGAAAAGGAGCTAAGTGCGATTGCTGTGGATATTGCTAAAGAAGTGATATTGAGTGAAGTGGGTGAAAATTCACAAAAGATTGCTTTGGGATTAACAAAAGAGCTGCTTAATTCTATTATGGACGCTACGAATATTAAAATCAAGGTCAATCCTAGTGATTATTTGTTTCTCAAAGAACAACTTAAAGATAATATTAAAGTCGAGTTACTTTCAGACAGCGCAGTTTCACTTGGGGGTGTAGTGATTATTAGCGATAGTGGGAATATTGATGGAACAATAATGTCGCGTTACAAGAATCTTAAACAATCTGTTTTAGAACAAATGCGCGATTAATAATTAGACAGATTCTAAAATGTGGTCAGGGGCAAGGATAGGATATGGAAGAGGTTAATGTCGCTTATCAGGAGAATATCGCTGATTTAAAATCAATGAATATTGCAGAGCTTGAAATGGTAGCTTCGCGTATCAGAGAGAGAATTGTTAAAGTTGTCAGCCAAAATGGTGGGCATCTTAGCTCCACATTGGGGGCGGTTGATCTTATTGTAGCAATGCACTATGTTTTTGATACAAAGACATATCCTTTTATCTTTGATGTTTCTCATCAAGCTTATGCGCACAAGCTTTTGAGTGGGCGTTGGAATGAATTTGAGACTTTAAGGAGCTTTGGGGGTATTAGTGGATTCTGTAATCCTAAAGAATCTGCGAGTGATTATTTTATTGCGGGACATAGCTCTACTTCGATTTCTTTGGGGGTAGGTGTGGCAAAAGCTTTTGCTCTTCAAAAGCGTGATGCTATGCCGATAGTGCTTATCGGTGATGGCTCAATGAGCGCAGGGCTTGTGTATGAAGCACTTAATGAATTGGGTGATAAAAAGTATCCTATGATTATTATCCTTAACGATAATGAAATGAGTATTTCTTCACCGATTGGAGCTATCAGTAATTATCTTTCACAAGCCCTCTCAACACCAATGTATCAAAAAACACGCGACAAGATTAAGAAGATTCTGCAAAAGATGCCCGATTCTGCTAATTATTTGGCAAGGAAATTCGAAGAATCTATCAAGCTTATTGCCCCGGGGCTTTTGTTTGAAGAGTTAGGTTTAGATTATATTGGTCCCATTGATGGGCATCATTTAGAGCTTATTATTATGACATTACAAAAAGCTAAAGAGATGAAAAAACCTATCATTATCCATGCTCAAACGACAAAAGGCAAAGGTTATGAGATTGCCGAAGGACGTTTTGAAAAATGGCATGGAGTGGGTCCATTTGATATTGATACGGGTATGCCTTTAAAGAAAAGCATTTCTCGTAGTCCTACATCAGTCTTTTCTGATGCACTTAAGACTTGTGCATTAAAAGATGAAAAGATTGTAGGAGTAACAGCAGCGATGCCTAGCGGAACGGGTTTGGATAAATTGATTCAATCTTATCCAAATCGATTTTGGGACGTGGCAATTTGCGAGGCTCATGCGGTAACATCAATGGCAGCAATGGCAAAAGAAGGATTCAAGCCTTTTGTGGCGATTTACTCGACTTTTTTGCAACGGGCTTATGATCAGATTGTCCATGATGTCGGGATTCTAGGTGTTCCTGTGCGATTTGCGATTGATCGAGCAGGGATTGTGGGTGAAGATGGAGAGACGCATCAAGGTTTGCTCGATATTGCTTATTTGCGACCTATTCCTAATATGGTGCTTTTTGCTCCGCGTGATAATGAGAATCTCATTAAGGCAGTGGAATTTGCAAGTCGCTATGATCTTTCTCCTTGTGCGTTTCGTTATCCTAGAAATCAATTTATCTTGTCGGATAATATTTTTCAAGCAGAAGATTTTGTGTTAGGTAAAGCCGAGATTCTCGCCAAAGGTGAGAATCTGCTATTGATTGGCTATGGTAATGGTGTAGGCAGGGCTTATCAAACTTTCCTTGCATTGCAAGAAAAAGGATATTCCCCAACTTTGCTTGATTTGCGTTTTCTTAAACCTCTTGATGAACAGCTTTTGTGCGACCTTTTTTTGACACATCGTTTTGCTTTTGTGTTTAGTGATAGTTATTGTATGGGTGGTGTAGGGAGTGCGCTCTTAGAGTTTCTTTCACTCAAGCAAATCAGCTCGTGCCAATTGCATAGTTTTGAGATACCTGATCAATATATTACACATGGCAACACAGCCATAGTCGAGCAATCATTAGGTTTGCAGACGACAAATTTTGTCCAAGAGATTCTTAAAAGAATATCACTATAGAATCTGCAATTTTTGGACTTTTGGTTAATAAAATCAAGTAAGGAAATTGTAAGTAATGGTGCGGGAGAGAGGACTTGAACCTCCACACCTTGCGGCGCCAGATCCTAAGTCTGGTGCGTCTGCCATTTCGCCACTCCCGCGTGTGTCTGTTGTGAAGATTAAAAGGTGAGATTCTACTTTGTTAATGTTTAAAAGATTCTGAAACTTTTATCTGAAATAGATTTTTTGTTTGAAAAGCCTTCAAATAGAGGAAAATAAGGCAAAGAAAAAGAAAACAAGACAAACTAGATTTGTAAAGCATCTTAAAGTTTAATTGAGTTACAATTCTATTCTTCAATAGAATAATTAAAATGTTTTTCAAAGGGTTATTATCAATGAACACTATCCATCGCAAACAAATTTATAATCCCGAATCTCAAGAGAGTGTTTCAGATAGAAAAATTTTTGGTGGCAATCCCACAAGTATTTTTGATCTTAATAGAATAAAGTATCAATGGGCGTATAATTTATGGAAAGTAATGTTGGCAAATACTTGGTTTCCCGAAGAAGTCAATATGAATGCGGATAAACGTGATTATAATGGCGGACTCACTGCACAAGAAAAATTAGGCTATGATCGTGCCCTTGCTCAACTTATTTTTATGGATTCTTTACAGACAAATAATTTGATTGATAATGTCAATCCTTATATCACAAGCCCTGAAATTAACCTTATCCTTGTGCGGCAGGCTTTTGAGGAGGCATTGCATTCTCAAAGCTATGCAGTGATGGTAGAATCTATCTCGGTGAATACTGATGAAATTTATGATATGTGGCGTGTAGATATGCAACTAAGAAGTAAAAATGACCATATTGCCAATGTATATATCGAACTCGCACAGCAACCAAGTGAGCGTAATTTGCTCAAAGCAATGTTTGCTAATCAAATTTTAGAGGGTATTTATTTTTATAGTGGATTCTCATTTTTTTATACATTAGCTCGAAGTGGGAAGATGTTGGGTTCTGCACAAATGATTCGCTTTATTCAACGCGATGAGGTTACGCATCTGCTTTTGTTTCAGAATATGATCAATTCTTTGCGTAAAGAACGCAGTGAGCTTTTCACACCTTCGCTTGAAGAGGAGGTGATTGAAATGTTTAGAAGGGCTGTAGATGTTGAATCTAAATGGGGAGAATACATCACGCAAGGGCAGATTCTCGGGCTTACCACAGAGATTATCCGTGAGTATATTCAGCATCTTGCCGATGATCGCTTGAAAGCGGTAGGGTTACCACAACTTTATGGCTCAAAAAATCCTATTAGATGGGTGGATCAATTTGCAAGTTTTAATGAGCAAAAAACGAATTTTTTTGAGGCAAAGGTTACTAATTACGCAAAAGGGAGTATTAATTTCGATGATTTCTAGAAAATTATACAGCATGCAGATGAAAACAGGACAAGATTTTGAAGAGAATCTTAGAATCATTGAGGATTTTATCGCTCATTGTGGTAAAAATGCCATTATTTGCACGCCAGAAGTAGCACTTAGCGGGTTTGTTTATCAAAAGATCAATGAGGCAGGTGAGTTTTCAAAGGTTGCCACAGAGCGGCTTTTGGAATGTAGTGCAAAATACAAAAACACGCTTATCACGACAATGATTGAGCAAAAAAATAAAAAGTTTTTTAACAATCTTAAAGTGTTTCATAAGGGTGAGATTATCCATAAACAAAGCAAAAATAAGCTTTTTACTTTAGGTGATGAGCAGCTACATTTTAAGGCAGGAGAGAAGGGTGAAATCAGTATCTTTGATATTGATGGCGTGAAATGCGCAGCGTTGGTTTGCTTTGAGCTTCGTTTTGTGGAGCTTTGGGAGCAGATTAGAGGCGCGGATATTATTTTTATCCCTGCGCAATGGGCAAAAGCTCGTAAAAACCATTTTGAGATTCTCTCACAAGCTCTTGCTATTGCCAATCAAGCTTTTGTGGTCTCAAGTAATAGTGCTAACGATACGATGGCAAAAGGAAGCTCAATCATCACGCCTTACGGGATTGTGTATAAAAATGATAAAAAATCATTTGTGGCGTGTGAAGTGGATATTAGTGAAACTTCAAGAATGCGCAAATATGTCAATACGGGGATTCGGATTAACTAATGCAAACACGAATGGCTCAACAAATGTGCGAAGAGATACAGAGGATTTTCCCGCTGTCTCCTAAGGTGCGAGAAGCACTTATTGCTGTGGATAGAGAAATATTTGTGCCTTCTGCATTGAAACATTTAGCCTATAGTCTTGATGCTTTGCCTATGGTTGATTCTCAATGGATTAGCTCTCCTTTGACAGTGGCAAAAATGAGTGAATACCTTGCTCCCAATGGAGGAGATTCTGTGTTAGAAGTTGGCTGTGGGAGTGGATATCAGGCAATGATATTTTCTAAAATGTTTAGACGCGTCTTTAGTATTGAACGCATTGGCAAGCTATTGAATGAGGCAAAAGAACGTTTTAGACTTTTACAAGCGCACAATATCTTTACAAAGCTTGCTGATGGACAAAAGGGGTGGGAGGAATACGCGCCTTTTGATGCGATTTTGTTTTCTGCATGCGCAAAGAGTATCCCACATACTCTTGTGGAGCAGCTTAGTGAAGGTGGCGTGATAGTCGTTCCTCTATTGGAAGGAAATAAGCAAGTTATTAAACGTTTTGTTAAGTCTAGGGGGCAGCTTGATAGGGGTGAGAATCTAAGTGAATGTTTGTTTGTGGATATTCAAGATGGGATTTTACAATAAATTGGAGTGAGTGCTATGACTATTTTTGCTATTATTTCTTTAATAGTAGGATATACAGGAGCGTTCTTGGTGCATTTTTACACAAGCCAAGAAGACTTTGAACTCAAAAAATACCCTAATTTTGTTTATTTCCTTTTTCTCCTCTGTGTTTCTGTGATTATTTATTTCTCAACGATTTTTCTTGGATTACCTTATCAGATTTTTTTCCTCTCATATAGTATTTTAATGCTTTTATGTGTGTTGGGATTGATTGATATCAAATGTCTTGCTATCCCCGATGCACTTAATTTCTTATTTTTGATGATGTGTGTCGCGTATGCGTTTTTGTATCTGCATAGAGATTTGAGTGAATTGTTTAGTCGTATTTTTATCGGATTTGGATTAGGGGGTATTTTCTTTGCACTAAAGATTTTTTATCAAAGTCTTACGCGTAAAGATATTATAGGCGAGGCAGATATTATTGTTTTAAGTGGCTTAGGGGTCGCGTTTGATATCTTTTTTGCTCTTTTAAGTGTATTTGCGGGAAGTTTTATTGCACTTTTGTATGCTATTTTTTTGGGAATCTTTCAAAAAACTCAAATCAGGGATATTAAACTTCCTTTTGTATTTTTTATGTTTATAGGCGTGCTTTTAGTCTATATCACATCGCCCTTTTGGAAGTTTGTGTGATGCTGAAACGTTATTTATTTACTTCGTTTTCTCAAGTCTTTTTTCCCTTTTTTTTCGTTTTGCTTTTTATCGCATCTGTGGTGCTTTTGATTGATATTGCAGGGCGCACTTATGTAGTAAAGATGAGTTTTATAGATTTAGGGACACTTTTTGTCTATCTTATACCCGGAAATCTCTTTTTTATCGTGCCTATTACCTTTTTTGCCGCATTGGTATTATCAATTTCGCGTTTGGCGTATGATTATGAGCTCATGGTGTGTTTTTCTTTAGGGGTAAAACCTTTAGCGATTGTGAAATATTTTTTCCCCATTACATTGATCGTTACATCTGTTTTGCTCATTTTTTCATTAGTAATGCTTCCTTTGACGCATAGTGCTTCAAAGAATTTTATCGCTCAAAAAAGAGCAGATATTGATGTGAATATCAAACCCGGCGAGTTTGGGCAAAAGCTTGGCGATTGGCTTGTGTATGTTGATAGTGTCAAAAATCGTGTGTATAAGAATCTGATTCTATTCTCTGAAAATGGCTTTGAGGGCGATACTTTTATTGTCGCGCAATCAGGTAAGACAAACAATAATCAAGGCTTGTTTGAGCTTGACTTACAAGAAGGCAGTGCGTATTTTGCCTCGCAAAAAGAGATTAAAAGAGTGGATTATCATCAAATGAGTGTGCGACAAAATGTCAGCGAACCACAATTAAAGAGTTATGATTTATTAGAGTATTGGGGAGAAGTCCTTACTCCCCATAGTGCTAGTAAGGCTCGCAAACTTGCACAAGCCATTATGGTGTCATTATTCCCTTTAGTGTCGCTTTTTTTAGTGCCGTTGTTTGGGATTGCCAATCCGCGCTTTAAGTCGAATATGTCTTATTTTTATGTGATTACTTCAGTGGCTTTGTATTTTATCGCTATGCACATTGTTTCAGAGCATTTTCCGCTCACAGGTATGCTGACTATCCCTCTTTTGTGGTTTGTGGCTTCTTTTGTTTTATACCGAAAATTTATTGCAAGGTTTTATTAATGGGTTTTTATGCTGCCATTATCGCTTATGATGGTAGCGCGTTTAGCGGCTTTGCAAAGCAAAAAGAAACTCACATTAAAAGCGTTTTAGGTGCATTACAAGAATCTTTTGCAAGAGTGGGGATTTTCTCTCCTATCATCGGCGCAGGACGGACAGATAAAGGTGTGCATGCTACAAGACAGGTTATACGATTTACATGCGATCATTTGCAAAATACTTCAGAATCTCTTCAAGCCTTTGCCAAACTCTTAAACACAAAACTTTATCCGCATATTTGTATCCGCACCTTATATCCTGTGGATAAGGATTTTCACCCTCGATTTGATGCTAAGGCAAGGGCTTATCGCTATTTGATTAGCCCGACTTTGCCCTCACCCTTTGAATCTGCCTATCTTTCTTATGAAAGAATCGGTGATGAACAATTATTTCAAGCAATGCTTCATCTTTTTGTCGGCACGCATAATTTTACGATGTTCAAGAAAAATGGCTCATTTACCAAAGACGATGTGCGGAGCATTTATAAGGTGAGATTCTATCATTATCAGAATCTTAGGGTTGTGTATATTGAAGGGAGCGGATTCTTAAGGGCGCAAGTGCGATTGATGATAGGTGCAGCCCTTGCAGTGAGCCGCGGCGAGCTTTCTCGTGAGGATTTTATCGCCCAGCTTCAAGCACACAAACAAAGCTATACTTATCCTATTAGCCCCTATGGCTTGTATTTGTGCAAGGTTGTTTATCAGAATCTACCGATAATCTCCCCTTTCACCCACTAGAATGACTTTCATTTGGGGGTCATAAAAAGCTTTTGTTTGTGCGTTCTTTTGCCAATTATCCCCTTGATTCCAAGTTAATAATGGCATATCTTCTCCTTGAATATTTTGCAGGTTTGCAGTTTTGATAAAATCATGCAAGTAATACGCAAAGCTCACTGCATCGACACAGCCACTTTGTGCAATCATTTGGAGATTCTCAATAATTTCCTCGCTTTTTGTTTTCAAATCTTCTTTAGCATAATAAGGCACATAATAAGAGGTGAAAAATCCTGATTGTTTAAAGGATTCTAAGAGTCGGTATTGTGAGCTTTCTACGATAATTTGACGTGGTGAAAAATAGTGTTTTTCAGTGAGGTCTTTGAGGATTTGTAAAGAAGATTGTGCGTTTGATTCATTTAGATTCTTAAAATCAATCCAAAGTCCTACCTTATCCCCCCCCCCCGTTGTATTTTCAAGCTGTAGTGTCTCACTGATTATTTTAAACATCTCATCTAAATCCAAACCAATGCTGTCTTCTAATCCGTCATGTCCTACATCAAAATACGGCTCGGGTGTGTCTAAAAAATGCACATCGATTTCAAAGCCATAATATTTATCGCAAAAATCGTTAAATTTTGCTATTTCATCAACTCGGTGTAGCCATAGCTTGGAGGGGACAATGAAGCTAAGGTCATCATCTTTTAGTTCCTTATCATAATCCTTGCCTCCAAAGATTCTAGCACGATTTTTGTGATAAGTCGCGCTAAAAGGGCTTGCATTACTAAGGGTATCTTGCGTTTTGATACCGAGCAAATCAAGGAAAGCATGGATAAAATCATCACTCATAAAGGGGAGATTCTGTGAATCTTGCACTTTTTGCACGATGTCGGGGTGTTTTTGCTTGAAAATATCACTCATATAAATCATAAAAGGGATTTCTATCATAAATCTTGAAGACATTGATTCTGCGTGTCCTGAAAAATCCCTAAAATTATAGACTTCATCGCCATGATCACTCAAGAAAAAGATGATAGATTCTTCATCGGCAAATCGTTGCATAATCTCACCCACGACAAAATCATTATAGAGTATTGCATTGGCGTATTCTGCTTGTGTTTGCGCTTGTTTTTTATTGAGGTGAAACAGCGATTGTGCAGAATCTACAGCTTGTGTGTTGAGATGAAGCATATCATCAGCACTGAATTTATTAAAGTCTTTGGGGTAACGTTCGCGATAGGTTAAATGCGTCCCCATTAAATGAAAGACATAAAAGAGTTTAGAATCTTGAGGGATTGAGTGTTTATCAAGCATCGAAAGAAGTATTCCATCATAAGTTTTGCCCACATTATGGCTATTGCTATAAGTGCTAAAGAGCGTTTGCTTTGCCCTTTGTGCGATTACTTCAGGAGCATTGCCCCAAATGGAAATCGCTTCTTGATTGCTTAGCCAAATGCTATGATAACCGCTAAGATTCATTACATCAATGAGATTTTGCTGTTTAAACCACGGCGTAGAGGCATTTTCATAGCGACTAAAGGTAAGTATCTTGCTTAAGGCAGTATTTGTATGAGCGTGTGGCGCAATCACATCATTAAACACAAAGAGATTCCCTTTTGACTTAAGCTCATCTAAAATCGGTGTAGTAGGCAAGTCATAGCCATAGAGGCTCATAAAGTTGCGTTGCGTGGATTCTCCAATGATAAGAATCACACGCGGAAGCTGCAAATTATTTTCAAGAATCGGGTAGGGTTTGGAAAGCTTTTCGTTCATTTCTTTATTAAGTTCGCGATATTGCGCTATGTAAGCATTTTGCGATATGATGCCTTGCGTGATTGTTTCTACCCATCGCATGAGATTGACTTTTTCTGCGTAGTAGCTTATGGGGTCATCTACACGCAATGCTTTAGTTCCTACACTTACGACAATAATAGCAAAAAGTGCAAAAGCAATTTTGGGGTGCGGCTTAAGCGTGGGAGTCTTGATTGGCAGCAAGAAAAAAGCAAGGTTAAAAAGAATCAAAATTCCTATAAGGATTAATATTTTTACATTCAAATAAGTAGAGAGAAATTCTTGTGCTTCTTGTGGATTAGTGCTTAGGAATATTTCAAAGAAAACGACATTGAGTGATGTCTGAAAGGTAAGGATAAGAAAACAATCCACCAAAGCAATCAAAGAGACAAGAAGGACGAGAAAGATTTGAAAGATATGAGTAAAAGTCTTGGGGAGAAAGGAGCTAAGATAAAAGAGGCAGTAAAAAAGTAAAAAATCATTGAGAAGAGGCGTTAAGATAAACTTTCGAATCTCTCTTGCCCCCCCCCCGCTACATCTAGGAAGCTATAAATAAACACATTGACAATGCAATCTATAGCTAGACAATAAAAAAGTCGGCGATTAAAAATAGATGAAAACATATCCCACTCCCTGTTTTGATAAGATTTGAAGCAGTGATGATTTTAGGGATTATTTAATAAAAAACTCTTTAAAAGTCTATAATTTTTTTTTAATCCTTCTTAGCCTATAATTGCGCTAACCTAGATGATGCGTGTTTCTTTCACAACGCTAGTCTGTTACTAAAAGATTTTTTGAGCTAATCGTAGTGATTTCTGTGTGTTCGGTGTTTCTGCTTGAGCTATCAAAGATAGTGAGGATTTGTCGCCTAAAGAGATTCTCTTGGCTCTGTTTGTGGCTTTTTTAGGCTACGCAATTGGGGTAACGCTCATTTGGGGGTTTATTAAAGGAATAAATAAAAGTGCAAGAACATATATTAATCATCGGTAATGGTGGTCGAGAATACGCAATGGGGTTAGCCCTAAGTCAAGACAAAAGAGTGCAGAAACTTTATTTTGCGCCGGGTAATGGTGCGACTACAAGACTAGGGGTCAATCTCCTTGCAAAAACACCTCAAGAGATTGTAGATTCTATTCAAAAGCTTGGTATTACATTGGTGATTATTGGTCCTGAAGCTCCGCTAAGTGAGGGATTGAGTGATTTTTTACGCGCCCATCATATTCGTGTGTTTGGTCCGAGCAAGCAAGCTGCACAATTAGAATCAAGCAAAGCATTTATGAAAGATTTTGTCGCAAAGATTCAAGTCCCTACCGCAAGATATATTCAGTCAGATGATAGGCATCTTATAGAATCTTTTATTGATACACTCACACCGCCTATTGTTGTGAAAGCTGATGGCTTATGCGCGGGCAAAGGGGTGATTATCGCGCAGAGTCATCAAGAAGCAAAAGAGACAGCCTACAAAATGCTTGAGGGAGAGAGTTTTGGAGATGCGGGAAAACGTGTCGTGATTGAGGAGTTTTTGGAGGGTTATGAATTATCCGTTTTTGCTGTTTGCGATGGAGAAGATTTTGTGATGTTAAGTGCATGTCAAGATCATAAACGCTTACTTTCGGGTGATAAAGGTCCAAATACAGGGGGTATGGGCGCATACACACCGACACCCTTGTGTGATGAGAATCTGATGCAAAAGATTAAAACGCGTATCATTTCCCCCACGCTTAAAGCACTTAAAGAGCAAGGTATGCCTTTTGAGGGGGTGCTTTTTGGAGGCATTATGGTGGTAGAGAAAAATGGCGAAAAAGAGCCTTATTTGCTTGAATACAATGTGCGCTTTGGTGATCCCGAGTGTGAGGTTTTGATGCCTTTGTTGCAAACACCTTTACTTGATGTAGTTACTGCCACACTTGATAGGACGATTAAGAATCTTACTTTAAAAATGAGTGAAAATTATGCTGTTGCCGTAGTGGTTGCCTCCAAAGATTATCCTTATCGCTCTAGCGCACCGGCATTGATTCGTATTGATGATTTTGATACGACATTGGGGCATTTAGTGTTTGCAGGTGTGGGGAATGATGAAAAAGGGAATCTCCTTGCAAATGGTGGGAGAGTGCTTTTGGCTGTCGGGATTGCATCAAGCATCAAACAAGCTCGGGATAATGCTTATAAGATTCTGCAAAATGTGGAGTTTGAGGGAATGCAATTCCGCGATGATATTGCTTTTAGAGCTCTTTAAACAATGAAACTTGATGAAAAGATACAAGATCTGATTGACAGAGAGAATCTCAAGATTGCTGATTTAAATGTGCGTGCGTTAGCGTGGTTTGTCGATATTTTTTTGCTTTCATTGATTTTTGCCTGTATTCATACTTCTGTGGGGAATCTAAGCGATGAGCAAGGCTTGATTGATTATGAAGCATTGCGTGCGTTTGTGGTGAGCTATATATGGCAAATGTGTTGTTTGAAAGTGATTTATGATAGTTTTTTCATCTGGTTTTATGGGGCGAGTTTGGGAAAAATATTTTTCAAGATGCGCGTTGTTAGTGTTGATTTGGTCGATAAACCTTGTTTGAAAGATTGTGTGTTGCGTTCTTTGGGAAAATTGATAGGCGAGGCATTGTTTTTTGTTACTTATATTTTTGCGTTTGGAGATACTTTTAGACGCGCTTTGCACGATCGATTAGCAAAAACTTTGGTGATTGCAAGCTGATGAAAAGTTATCGCCATAAGCTCCTTTGGATTCTGTGTTTGTGCGCATTATCTTGTGAGGTGTGGGCGAAAGAGACACCTGCAGTGTTTGATTTATCTGCCGATGAAGTTAAAACACAAGGTGAGCAAGTCATCGCACAAGGTAATGCTTTTTTGCTTTATGGGGATTCTTATATGGTTGCTGACCGCATTGTTTATGATAAGCAAACACAAAAAGCATATCTTGAAGGCAAGGTAAAGATTTATCAAGGCGACACTTTGTATTTAGATGTGTCTGAAGTTGAGCTTTTTTTACAAGATAAGCAAATTGTGATGCAGAATCTTTATTTGCAAAGTCCAGAGGGGGTTTGGATAGTAGCAAAAGAAGGAAGTGGTGAGGATAAGAAATATCAATTTAAGAGAGGTGTGGTTTCGGGTTGCGATATTGGACACCCTTTGTGGCACTTGAATGTGAGCTCTGGGCAATATAATGCAGATAAATCTCGCGTGAGTATGTGGAATTCGCGTCTTTATCTCGGACCTGTGCCTATTTTGTATATCCCTTATTTTACTGCACCAACGGGCAATGTGAGAAAGACAGGTTTTATTTATCCGCAATTTTCATACAGCAATAAGCAAGGCTTTATGTATCAACAACCTTTTTTCCTCGCACCTTTCAATCGTTGGGATATAACATTTTCTCCTCAATTTCGGACAAATAGAGGCTTTGGCGGTGATTTAGAGTTTCGTTTTGCAGATCATAATAATGCGGTCGCAATTTTACAAATGCGTTATTTTCGCAATTTTGATCAATATGTGATTGATAATAATCTTGCGAATCAAAACATTTATGGTTTTAATTTCCAATACGGGACGAAAAATATTTTTACCAAGCAAGATTCTCAATCAAGTTTGCAAGATGGTTTTTATGCTAATATTAATTATATGAATGATTTGGAATATATGCGTTTAAAGAGTTTGAACGCATCTTTTAATACGCGTTTGTATGATTCGCGTGTGAATTATTTTATCAACTCTCAAAATCATTTCGTAGGCGGTTATTTGAAATATTATCTTGATTTGTCTCAAATCAATAATGATAAAGTTTTTCAAACGCTCCCACAATTACAATATCACCACTATACAGATTCTCTCTTTTTTAAGAATCTCCTTTACACATTTGACTTACAAACAAAAAATGTTACGCGTCCAGAGGGCTATGGGTATATCCAAACTACCGCCTCTTTGCCTATAGGGATTAATTTTTCTGTTTTTAAGGATTATTTGTCCATAGGAGCAAATCTCAAATTATATGGGACATTGACAAACTTGCAAAATGCAACAGATGTGCTTGATGTCGTTACAAATGGCAGTATTGACAAGACGATTAATTATGTTGGGGGCAATTATAGCATTTCGTTTAATTCAGACATCGCACGACCTTACAAACATTTTTTTCATTCTTTGCATTTAGAGGGGATTTTTAGTGGAAAAGCCTATCAATATACTTCTGATACTTTGGCTGATGATCGTTATAAAGCATATGCTGAAAAGCTTTCGGCTTATTTTGGTTCTCCCGAAGCAATAGCAATGTATTGGAATCCTAACGAAATGCTTGATCTTAATGAAAACAAGCACAAGGTGGATTTAAAGCTCTCGCAATATTTTTATGGAAAGAATGGAAAAGAATTATTCTATTGGAGATTGTATCAGAGGATTTTTTTACAAGATCAGATTTTGACTAAAAATCAGCTTTTGCGTAATGAAATAGGTTTTGCACCCTTTTCGGGCTTGAATATGAGTGCTTCGGTTTTTTATTCTTACGCGCTTAAAAATGTTCGAGAAGCCTCACTTAATGCGAGTTTGAATCGTTGGGGTTTGAATGCAGGTATCACTTATTACTTTAGGCTTGATACACTTTATCAAGATTCAGCGACTTATTCTATCAGCAAAACGGGATTCTTAAGGGGCAAGGTAGGGTATGATTTTGGTTATTTTCGATTTGATGCTAATGTGGGTTATGATATGGGTATGGAATATCTAAAGGATTGGTATGTTACAATCTCAAAAGATATTCGTTGTTTTGGTATTGGATTAAAATTCGCTCAAGATGCGCGACCTGTTTTGACGGCTAATGGAGAGATTACGCCGATTAATAACCAATATGTAAAGCTTGAATTCCGATTTGTGCCTTTGACGAATTACGGACTGACTTATCGGTTTAAAGAATAAAATGAAGGATAGCAAGTGAAAGATATTCGTTTTGAAGATATGCAAGAGGCACTTGCGCGTTTATTGGAGGTGATTTCTATTAAGAATCCTCCTTTATCAAATGCTATTTTAGTGGCAGTCAGTATGGAAAGTATCGAAATGGCTCACCAAATGGCGCAGCGTCTTAAGATTCCAATGGATTTTTTATTTACCGAAACGATTACTGCGCCGCTGAATCCTGAATGTGCAATTGCAGTTGTGAGTGAGGATATGGAGATTGTCGCTAATGAATCTCTTATCGCCGCTTTTTGTATTAATCTAGACTATGTGTATGGCGAAGCGCAACGCAAATATGAAGAAGAGATTTCGCAATCTCGCTATAAATTTCGCAAAGGCGAGATGTTTGCCTCTATCAAAGGCAAAGATGTTATTTTAATGGAGTTAGGAATCCAAACAGGACTTCGCGCAAATGTGGCAGTCAAAACTTGTATGAATATGGGGGCAAGGAGTGTGAGCGTGGCATCTCCTGTTATGCCAAAGATGATTTATGATTCACTAAGCGAAATTTGCGATGATGTGTATTGTATTTCTGCGCTAGATTATTATGTCTCCACCGCACATTATTTCCCCCAGCTCCAACCTCTTGAAGATGAGCAAATAGAAGAGATTCTAAATCATTATATCACCCATAAAGGACAAACTCATGCAGCAAATTAATCTTGAATGTGAGAATCTAAAGGAACAATACACCTTAAACTATGTCGCAAAGGCATCAAATGGTGCATTGCTCTATCAAAATGGAGGGAGTGTGCTACTTGCAAGTGTCTGCGCACAAGAGAATCTGAACTATGATGATGATTTTTTGCCTCTTAGCGTGCAATATATAGAAAAGGCTTATGCAGGTGGCAAGTTTCCTTCAGGTTTTATGAAGCGAGAGGGTAAGCCAAGTGAATTTGAGATTCTCACTTCAAGGCTTATTGATCGCACATTGCGACCGCTTTTTCCTAAAGGCTACACACACAATACTTCGATTATTGTTATGGTTTTAAGTTATGATGGACAAAGTGATTTGCAGGTCAATGCGCTTAATGCAGCGGCTAATGCGCTTTTTGTTTCGGATTTGCCCTTAGAATCTCTCCAAGAAGATGCTGTGAGTGGAGTGCGTATAGGACGCATCAATGGACAATTTTTGCTGAATCCTACAATGCAACAATTAGCTGAAAGTGAATTGGATTTGTTTGTATCGGGGAAAGGTGATGAATTATTGATGATTGAAATGCGAAGTATTAGGACGCAAAAAGGTTCTAATGAGCTTGCCGAATCTGATTTGCTTGAGGCTCTTGAATATGCTAAGGGCTATATTGCCAAGACAAGCCGACAATATTTTACTGCCTTTTCTCCCTATAAAAAGCCACCTTTTGCTTACGCTTCTGCTTTGAAAGAGAGTGATGAGAATCTGATGCAAAAAATCAAAACACATTATCATCATTTGATTCAAGAGGCGATTGCTCAAATGGCAAAATCAGAGCGAGACACATCATTACATCATATTGTTAAACGCGTGATGCAAGAGCATCATTTAGATGATGAAAAATGTGTCAAAGAACATATTTTGGCATACAAAAAACAACTTGTGCGAGAGATGATTTTGACATCAAAACATCGTCCCGATGGGCGTAGTTTTACTCAAGTGCGCCCCATTAGCATTCAAACGAATCTCCTGCCTTGCGTGCATGGCAGTGTGCTTTTTACAAGAGGGCAAACGCAAGCACTTGTGAGTGCGACATTTGGTGTGGAGAATGATGCACAAAGTCATGAAATGCTTAAGGGTAAAGCACCTTTTAAAGAGCGTTTTTTGTTTCATTATAACTTTCCCGGATTCAGTGTCGGAGAGGCAAGTATGATTGGTTCTGTGGGGCGTAGAGAGCTAGGACATGGGCAACTTGCCAAACGCGCCTTAGAATCGAGCATTCAGGAAGACAAGACAATCCGTTTAGTATCAGAGATATTAGAATCTAATGGTTCAAGTTCTATGGCAAGTGTGTGCGGTGGTTCGTTGGCTTTATATGCGTGTGGTGCAAAGGTTGATTCATTGATTGCGGGTGTTGCAATGGGCTTGGTTACTTGTGATGAACAATATGCGATATTGACAGATATTAGTGGCTTGGAAGACCATGATGGCGATATGGATTTTAAGGTCGCTGGTGGATACAGGGGCATTACAGCAATGCAAATGGATATTAAGCTCGGTGGTATTAGTCATGAGATTCTCACACAAGCTTTATTTCAAGCAAAACAAGCACGGGAAGAGATTCTACAAAAAATGGAAGAGGCGCGTTTGAATATTGTGCTAAATGAAGATATTTTGCCCAAAAATGAAGTATTCTTAATCCCTCCGCATAAGATTGTCGAAGTAATCGGACAAGGTGGCAAGGTGATTAAAGATATTATTGAACGTTTTGAGGTGAGTATTGATCTTAGTCGTGAAAGTGGCGCAATTAATATCAGCGCAAGCAATAAAGAAAGGCTCTCTGCTGCCAAAGCCTTCATTTTGCAATTGATTGGGCAAGGAAAGAATGAAAAAGTTGATTTGGAAGATTATGAAGTGGGTGAAAGATTTGTGGGCAAAATCAAAAAGATTCTGGATTTTGGCGTGTTTGTCGAGCTTCCTCGTGGTGGAGATGGGCTTGTGCATATCAGTAAGATTACTAAAGATAAGAGTAAAAAGGCTGTCGATTTGTTGCAAGGCTACACGGAGTTAGAATGTGAGATTCTCGGTCTTAACAAGGGCAAGATAGAGTTAGGCTTAATACAAAGTATTGGTGAAGATTTAAACTAACTTTTATTGAAAATGAGGCATAATCAAGATTCCAAAGTGTCAAGTAGGGGATTGATCCGAACAGACTTTGAGATTATTACACGAGGTGTCCAATGAGACTTTTAGTCGTATTGTGTTTGGGAATGATTGGTTTTGCATTTGGTACAGAAATGGGTGCAGATGTGATTAAATCATATTCAGTAGCTGGGGCGGTAATCGGTTTAGGTATTGCTGCATTAGGTGGAGCAATCGGTATGGGGCATGCTGCAGCTGCAACTATTTCAGGAACAGCGAGAAATCCCGGTATCAGTGGTAAGCTACTTGGGACAATGTTTATTGCATTAGCACTTATTGAAGCACAAGTTATTTATACACTTGTTTTGGCGTTAATTGCTCTTTACGCTAACCCATTTATTTAATGATTTTACTCTCCCTTTTTAAAGGGAGATTTGCGCTGGTGGTGGAATTGGTAGACACACCATCTTGAGGGGGTGGCGGGGCGACCCGTGCGAGTTCAAGTCTCGCTCAGCGCACCATAGATTCTGATTTTTCTCAATATGCCGGAGTGGTGAAATTGGTAGACGCGCTAGACTCAAAATCTAGTAGGGGCAACCCTGTGTCGGTTCGATTCCGACCTTCGGCACCATTACTTCATTTTTGTTCAAGCTTTATTTTTTTATATTTTTTGATTGTAGTGAATCTGCAAGTTTAATTATGATAGTGAGATTCTGTAAAAAGACAAATAATCCAAAGTAGCGTAAGGGTAAAATTTAAGAATTTTCACCCTAAGAAATATCTAATAAGAAGGGATTTATTTTTCCCCGCAGTCAAAGACATCAGCTTTTACGCTATGCGAGAGAAGAGCACCACCTACAATATTGTCTTTACCAATTATAACAGGTTCTTTGCAAGTGATTTCTTGTTTGATTCCGTTCTTAAACAAAACCATACATTTTGTTTCTTCTTTAGTGATTCTTAGCATAATGCGTCTATTCTCACCTGCTACTTCACCCGCTTCGTTTTTTAGTTCATTTCTTGCACTTTCTTGTAATTTGTCTCTTGTCGGATTGCGTCTCCCTGAAACATAGTCTCTACCTTCAACTTCTCCTAGAATCTTGCAATTATAGGGCGTAGAATGTGCAATCGTGATACCGCGCCCTTGAGATTCTAAAGCTTTGGGTGTATAAAGAGGAGCTTGAGGTTCTGGTTCTTCTAAGCACCCAAAGAACAATAATGGACTTCCTAAGATGATTGATAATTGAGCTAATCTTTTTGTATAAGCTATTTTCATCTTATTTTCCTTTCTTTTGTTGATTAGGGTTAAGCTGTTTGCCTCTATTGCCTTGATTTTGGTCATATTGCTTGTTTGTGCCTTGTGTTCCTTTATTGGCATTTTGCATATTTGCCTGATTGTCCTTTGGGCTTATTTTACCTGATGACATAATACCCTCCTTTAGAAAAATACTCTATTATAATAGAGTGAAATAAAATGATAAACAAACTAAACTTAAAAGAAAATAATCTATTATCATAGAGTTTAGAAATGTCTATCAATACTAAATGTGATGAAGTCAGCAAAGAGCAAATTTATCATTTTTATCATCAGATTGCCCAAAATGTCGCGAGAATCCGCAAAGAAAAAGGGCTTTCACAGCTTGATTTGAGCCTAGCGATTGGCTATAAGTCTGTCTCTCTAGTCGCTGGAGCAGAGGCAGGGTATAAAAATATTCATTTTAACCTTGAGCATCTTTATAAAATCGCAAGAGTTTTGGAGGTGGATATTAAGGAATTGTTTTGATGCAATAAAAAATGCGCTAGATTCTGTATTTGGATTTAAGCTATTTGACTTAAAGAATCTAGCCTAGTTTTTTCTTAAAGGTGCTTGCAGCAAGTGTGAGGGTCAAAATCGCAATGATAATAAGCGGAATCCAATTTAAAACCACATCTGATAATGTCATTCCTTTGAGAAAAATCCCACGAACTAACACCATAAAAAATCTTATTGGATTAAGTAAAGTCAGATATTGCAAAGCTACGGGCATATCTTCAATAGGAGAGATAAACCCCGATAGTAAAATAGCAGGCATTTGAAAGGTAATCACTCCCAGAATCGCTTGTTGTTGAGTATTGCAGATTGATGAGATAAATAATCCTATGCCTACGATTGAAAGCAATGAGATAAATATCGAGATAAAAAATAAAACAAATGAACCTGCAAATGGGATTTCAAAGAATATGATGATTAAAAATGTCATTAGAAAAGTGAGAAACATTGCAATTATCAAGGGTGGGATTGTTTTACCGACTAAAATTTCAAACGATGATAGGGGGCTTACGATAAGCTGATCAAATGTCCCCATTTCACGCTCTCTCGCAATTGATAAGGCTGTCAAAAGTAGGGTAATAACGGTCGCAAGCATTGCAACAATAACGGTTAAGATATACCATCTGTATTCAAGGTTGGGATTAAACCAATTTCTAATACTTGGCGTTATCAAGTTTGTTTGCGTTCCTAAGATTTCTGCGCTGTATTCTGATATGATTTGTGTGGCATATCCTCCTGCAATTGCAGCGGAGTTTGTCTGTCTGCCATCGGTTATGATTAAAACATCAGCACCTTTGCTTGATTTTAATGATGATGAAAAATGATTGTCTATAAAGATTCCAATTTGAACTTTTTGGTTATCCACCTTGTGCTTTAATTCTTTTTCATTTTCCACATAATAAAACTTTCTGAATCTTGTCGAATGCTCGAATCTTGATAAAAGCTCCCTTGATTCAATAGAATTATCTCTGTCCAAAACGGCGACATCGATATTTTTCACTTCCATTGTGATGGCATTTGCAAAAATAAGTAGCTGCATTAATGGCATACCCAGTATTATTGCGCGATTTTTAGGATCAGACCATATCACGATAAATTCTTTTTTGATTAATGCGAGTATTCTTCTTAACATACCTGTCATTTTGCAAGCCTCATATTTGTTTTTTTATAAACGAGCATAAAGAGTATAAGCCCCAAAGTCGCTAAGAAGATTGAGTTTATCATTACGATTTGAGGAATCGTCCCTGACATAAATTCACTTTCGACAAATGTTACAAAATACCTAGGAGGCAAAATCATTGTGAAGTATTGAAAAAACAAAGGCATAGAATTGATTGGGAACATTAGCCCTGATAAAAGCAATGAAGGCAAAAGCCCGATACCCAGCGAAACTTGACTAGCAAGGAATTGATTTTTTAACACAGAAGAGATTAAAAGCCCTATCCCCAAAAGTGTGAATAAAAACAGACTGCACACAAGAAGTAGGATTAAAAAACTTCCTCTAAAAGGGACTCCAAAGACAAACACACACAAAAACACATTAAACAGCATGGAGCACATTCCAAGCGTAAAATAGGGGATATATTTGCCCAAAACAATATCGATTTTTCTTACCCTTGTGCTTAAGAGAGCTTCCATAGTGCCTCTTTCCCATTCACGCGCAATTACAAGTGCTGTGAGTAAGATTCCAATTAAGGGCATAGTGATTGCAATTGAGCCGGGTAAGATAAAATGGTGGCTATTTAAGTCTTGGTTATACCATGTGCGGATTTCTGTATTTATGGCAGGTTTGACATTTTTAGGAGCGAATTTACTTGAAGCAAGCCAATGATTAATAATCGCTACTGCATAGCTTGAAACATAATTTGCGGTATTGACATCACTCCCATCGGTGATAATGAGAATCTCCGCATTTTGACCTTTTAAAAGTTTCTTTGAAAAATCATTGGGTATTATCACTGCCCCTTTGATTTTTGAACGTGCAATGGCTATTTTTATTTCGTTTTCATTGTCAAAGACTATGGATTGGACATATTTGCTATGTCCGAAAGATTTGACAAGGGTTGCAATTTCAGAGTTGCTATCATCGTTTTTGATACCGAGTGTAACCTTCAGAGAATCCATATTGATTCCATACATATAGATTAAAATAGAAATCAGAGGCAAGACAAAAGCAATGATGATGCTTGAAGGATCGCGGATAATTTGCTTAAATTCTTTTTTGATTAAGGCAAGTAGAATCTTCATTGCCCACTCTCTTTAATCAATGTGATAAAAGCATCTTCCATATTAGCAGCACCTGCTTTTTGTTTTAATTCATCAGGAGTGCCGATTGCAATTGCTTCTCCTTTATAAAAAAGGCTTATCCTGTCGCAATACTCGGCTTCGTCCATAAAATGTGTCGTAATAAGAATCGTAACGCCCTTTTTGGATAAAGATGTGATGTGATTCCAAAATTCTTTTCTTGCCAAGACATCAACGCCAGAAGTCGGCTCGTCTAAAAATAAAACGAGCGGATTATGGATAAGCGCACAAGCCATTGATAGTCTTTGTTTGAATCCTAAGGGTAAATCTTCTGATTTGATATGTTCAATCTCCCAAAAATCAAAAATCTCAATGATTTCATTGATTCTTTGTTTGTGGTTTTTACTCTCTACACCATAGACTGATGCGAAAAATTCGAGATTCTCTCTAAGTGAAAGTGAGCCATAAAGAGAGAATTTTTGCGCCATATAGCCTAAATTTGAGCGGGCTTTTGTGGGGTTTTTGGCTATATCAATCCCCATGATTTTGGCAGTCCCACTTGTAGGCTTAGCAAGTCCGCACATCATTTTAAATGAGGTTGATTTTCCTGCGCCATTTGGTCCTAAAAGCCCAAAGATTTCACCTTTTTGAATCTGAAAAGAATTATTTTTGACAGCATAAAAGTTTCCGTATTTTTTCTCCAAATGATGCGCTTCAACGGCGTATCCTTCAAAATCGCTTAGTGATTTGTAATTTTGAGCGATTTTTGAAGTCTCTTTTTTGTATCCACCCATAAGCTCAATGACTTTGTCTTCAAATGCTTGTGAAGTTTGAGCCAAGTCGTGAGGTTTGCCATTAAAAATACATCTCCCTTTGTCTAGAACTATTGCCGTATCAAAACTATGGGCTTCGTCTAAATATGCAGTCAGCCAAAGAACCGTCGTTTGAGGATTAATCATTTCTCTAACCATTTTCATTAAATCCCTGCGAGAAATCGGATCAACCCCGACTGATGGCTCATCAAGAAGGAGTAAATCAGGCGTTCCAAGTAACGCACAAGCCAAGCCTAGTTTTTGCTTCATTCCTCCCGATAATGCACCTGCAAGTCTGTCTTGAAATGGTGTGAGAGATGTAAATTCAAGCATTTTGTCAAAATGATGAGGTTGGTTTTTTAAATCCGCATAAAGTTTGAGATTCTCAATAACGCTCAAGTCTTCATAAAGCCCAAATTTTTGTGGCATATAACCGATTTTTGCCGTGAGTTCTTCTTTTTGCGTCAATGGATCTAATCCTAAAACAGAAATACTCCCACTATCAGGTGATAATAATCCTACAATAAGTCTTATCAAGGTTGTTTTACCCGCACCATCAGCACCGATTAAACCAGATATTTTCCCTTTCTCAATATTTAAAGAGAGATGATCAAGTGCGCATATTTTCCCAAATGTTTTGGTAAGATCTTTAATCTCTATGGCGTTCATTTTGAGCTTTCAGGTCTAATTTTATAGTTGTTGGCATTCCTTGTCGCAAGTATTCATCAATATCATCAATATAAACGCGGATTCTATACACGAGGTCTGTCCTTAGATCTGTTGTTTGGACGGTTTTTGGTGTAAATTCAGCAACAGGTGAGATATAGCCAATATAGCCCGTGTATTCTCGTTCTTTTCTTGTTTGCGGATTGATGCTATCAATGGTAATTTTTGCTTTTTGCCCGTATGTGATATTTCCCAAATCAATTTCATTGACATAGGCTCTAATCCAGACAGGTTTTGTTTTTGAAATCGAATACACGATTTGCCCTGCATTGATGATACTGCCGGGTTCTTGCACTCTTATCATCACAATGCCATCTTCGGGCGCGTAGAGTTTGGTGTATTCAAGCTGATTTTGTGCATAATGTTGGGCAACAAGCGCAGAATCATAGTCTGCAAGTGCTTTATCCTTTGCGTTTTTAAAACTATCGTATTCTTCTTTTGAAATCGCATTGCCTTTGACTAGTGGCGCGTGTCGGTTAAATTTTGAAACAGCATCGTTTTTGAGCGCGAGAGTTTTGGCAGTCTCGGCTTGTGCTTTTTGGAGATTCAAAACATAATCTTTGGGATCAATTTCAGCAATCAATTCACCTTTTTGAACGCTATCACCCTCTTCTTTAAGCATTTTGTCTAATTTACCTCCGACTTGAAAGCCTAAATCAACTTGGCGAATCTTGATATTTCCATATAAGGTTAGCTCCTCTAAATTTTGTTTTTTATGGGTGAAAAAGTAAGCAACGCCGCTGATTATTAAGAATAGTAAAACGACTATAATTATTTTCTTTTTCATAATGTTTTCTCCCGATGGTTAATATTTAATGTGAGAATCCTCTAAAAGAGCCTTGATATAAAGTTTTACATTGGATTTTATCATTGCTATGTCTTTTTGCGTGAAATTATCTTGTCCCAATAATCCTAGTGAAAAAGCCATTAAGATTCTCGGAGAATTGACTTGAGACATAATAAAAACCGCCTTAAAGATAATCTCTTGTTCGCTCTCATCTTTTTCAAAAATAGCAGCGATTAAAGTCCTTAAGTATGACAACATAGGAGAATTAGGGGCAAAATTTTTATTTTGCTGCTCTTGTAAAAGCAGAATAAACAACTCTTGAGAAATCCTTGAATATAAAAAATCAATAGCCTTATCAAGCATTAAAAACAAAATATCAATTTGTTCTTTTTTGCTTAAGTTTGCAGGTTTTGTGGATATATCCATAAATTTTTTTGCATATTCTGTCTGTTTTTCAATCAAATCATCTAAGATTCCCTGATAAAGCTCCTTTTTCCCACCCCAATAATACGAAATCATACAGATATTGGCATCGGCATTTTTGCAAATCTCTCTGATACTTGTTCCCTCAAAACCTTTGGTTGCAAATAGCTTGATAGCGGCTTCAAGGATTCTCTTTTTAGAATCTTCATCTTTGTTTTTATTTTTTTTCATATCGTATACCTTGTGATTTGATAAAAATTTTGGATATTTTGGCATCAATTATAAATCAAACGATTGTTTTATTATATCACAGAATGACAGAAATTTAATTGATTGAAAACATATCATTCAAAAATGTTACTTTTGGTTTGTTATTTCTTAAAGATTCTTTAAAAACTTTTGCTTTTAAGCAAAAATCGGGGGGGGGGGGGGCGATAGAATAGCGGAGCATAATTAATACCGGTTAATATTATGCAAAATTTTTACTAAAAGGTGGATTAACATGAAAACAAAAAAATTGCTTATAAGTGCTGCTCTTTCTTTAACTCTTGCAAGCTCTGTATTGAGTGCTGAAGAAAGTGGTGTATTTGTCGGTGTAGGTATAGGTTATGGAGGTTCTTCATTTAAGATGACAAGCGATGAGGGTAAGCAAACGACTAAACTAGATGGATTGTCCTATGAAATCATTGCTGGGTATAAGTCATTCTTCACTCCTAACTTTGGGTTGCGCTATTATGCAAATTTTGCGTATGGAGAACACAAAAAAGGTGGTGCAGATAAAATAACAGCAAATGCAATGGATTATGGGGTAAATATCGATGCACTCTATAACTTTATCTCTAGCGAAAATGTAAATTTTGGTGCTTTCTTAGGACTAGGAGCTGGTGCAGTCAGTTGGGGCGGCAAAACCTTAAAAGATCAGAAGATGGATAAAACAGGTTTTAATCTTGCTCTTAATGTTGGTTTAAGAAGTGAGTTTGCTAAGCATCATGGCGTTGAAATCGCAGCTAAAGTGCCTTTTATGACAACAACATTAAAGGACGAGACAGGTTTCAAAATGACATCTAAAGCAAATTATAATGTCGGTGTGCGCTATATCTTTAATTTCTAAGATTCTGTAAGGTCAGATTGTTTATAGAATCTCAAAAGCAAGGCTTATTTTAGTCTTGCTTATCTTTTGCCATCTCACATCCATTCAAGAATCTTGCTGACCTCATTTGCTTCAAAGCATTTGATGTTGCTATTATTGCTATTTGGTTTCTTAGCTAAGACAACCTTGGTGAATCCATAGTTTTCAAGCTCTTTTAAGCGTATGTCAATATTACTCACTTCGCGAATGTCTCCCACAAGTGAGACTTCTCCAATAAAAGCTGTGCTGATATTAAGCGGACGATTCCGAAAGCTAGAAACAATACTTGCGATAACTGCTAAATCTGCGCTTGGCTCATTGATCTTAATCCCTCCGGTAACATTGATAAATACATCATAATGCCCTAAGGGAATCTCAAGCTTGCGCTCTAAAAGGGCTAGAAGCATATTAAGACGATTGTTATCAAAACCCGTGCTTTGACGCTTGGGATAGCCTGATTCACTCACTAATGCTTGAATCTCAATCACCAATGCACGACTCCCCTCCAATACCACGGTAATTGCACTTCCTGCCATGGAGGATCGTTGAGAAAAGAATAGCTTTGAAGCATTTTTAGCGCTGATTAAGCCATTTTCTTTCATTTCAAAAATCCCGATTTCGCTTGTCGTGCCAAAACGATTTTTGAATCCTCTTAGCATACGCAATTCTTTGCTTGGGTCGCCTTCAAAATACAGCACACAATCCACCATGTGTTCTAAGATTCTAGGACCTGCGATTGAGCCTTCTTTTGTAATATGTCCGATGATAAACACGCAAATATTCATTTCTTTTGCCAAACGCATAAGGGCGAAAGTTACTTCACGCACTTGTGAGACAGAGCCGGGTGCAGAAGTAATGTCGGGTGAAAAAATCGTCTGAATCGAATCAATCACACACATTTGAAAGTTTTGCTCATTGAGCGTATTTTTGATGATACTAAGATCAATTTCATTGAGTAAAAAAAGCTTTTCATCAATTGCATCTAAGCGTTGAGCGCGCATTTTGATTTGTCCCGGGCTTTCTTCCCCGCTAACATAGAGAATCTTTTTCGTGCTTTTTTTTGCAATTTCTCCTGCGATTTTGAGTAGAAGTGTAGATTTTCCTACGCCCGGACTTCCTCCGATGAGGTATAATCCTCCCGGGACAATGCCCCCGCCAAGCACAATATCAAACTCATCTTCGCAAGAAGTGAAGCGATCAAGTGTTTCGTATTCTACTTGCGTGATAGGGATTGCTAAGGAAGAAGGGGGGTTATATTTTTGGGATTGTAAGCTTTGAATCTGTGAGGGTTTAAGCTCGATGAGCGATTCCCAAGTGCCACAATTCGTGCATTTTCCTACCCATTTTGAGCTTTGCCAACCGCAAAACTGGCATTCAAACAAGGACGATGTTTTTTTCGCCACTATTTGTCCTCAAAGATAGAATCAAGCAAAATATTCACATATTCATTCGCATCAAAATCAATCAAATCATCTTCTTTCTCACCCACACCAATATAAAGAATCGGCGTGTGTAATTCATTAACAATACTGAAAATTGCCCCACCTTTGCTTGTGCCATCAAGCTTGGTAATGATAATGCCATCAAAATCGATATTTTGGGAAAATGCGCGTGTTTGATTGATCGCTGCGTTGCCTTGAGTGCCATCAAGCACAAGGAATTTTCTCAAGGGTCGCTCTTGGAGAGCTTTTTGACATACGCGTATGATTTTCAAAAGCTCATTGTTGAGATTGGTTTGATTGTGCAAACGCCCTGCAGTGTCAATATACAGCTCATCAATCCCTTTTGCAATTGCGGAGTTGATACTATCAAAGGCTACTGCGCTTGGGTCGTGCATATGTTGGGTGGCAATGACGGGAATCTGGAGCTTCTCTCCCCATAGTTTGAGCTGTTCAATGGCTGCAGCACGAAAGGTGTCGCCTGCTGCTACCATAACTTTTTTATTATTTTTTTGGGCACGATGGGCAAGTTTGGCAATCGTTGTCGTTTTGCCTGCACCATTAACGCCAACGATTAAAGTCGTCAGAGGCTTAGTTTGTGCTTGAAATGGGGGCGAAGGCAAGGGCTGATTAAGCAAAGCAAGAAGCTCTTTGCTTAGCATTTCACGAGAGATGTAATGAGGCAGATTCTCAAACATTTGCTCAATCAATTCATAAGCAATATCGCATTCGAGTAAAATATCTTCTAATTCGGCTTTTGTAAATTTATTTTTCTTGGAGGTGAGAATCGAGGCAAGATTCTGTGTGGTTTTTTGGAGTGTCTTGCCTAATAATGAAATCATTTTTGCTCTTTTTGCATCGTGGATTGAGAATCTGAATCTGATGTGCGTTCAGAATCTTCTTGCACATTGATTTCTTCTTGAGTAAGTGTTTGCATTTCGCGTTGGGTTTTGGCATCAAGTTGATCTTGGATTTGATAAACAATATCAAGCTCGACCATTTCTTCGGGGACTAGCCCGACATAGTCAATCACTTTTTCACCTTGTTTGTCATAAAGCGCAATATAGCTTTGTTTGTCGTCTTTGTAGAGGAAATCCAAAAGATTTTTATTGTCTGTAGAAGCGTAGAGCTTAAATCGAGGATTAATCTCATCAATCTTCTTTTGAAGATCTAAAAGGTCATCTTTGGGGCTAATGGCGATGATAGAGATGAATTCTTGATATTTGTTGTATAAATCCAAAATATGCAAAAGCTCATCTTGGCATTGTGTGCATTCTTTTGAGATAAAAAACAAAAGTGTGGGTTGTTTGTTGTCGCTTTGAAAGATGCTTTTGGATTCATCGGTTTTGAAAAGAAGGCTTTCATTTTGTGTATTAATCACTTCAATATCAAGGATCTTGTTTTTACTCACACCTTCAAAACCAAAAATATCTTTATCCTTATCTTTTTCATCGCATGCTGCAAAAAAGAGGCTTGCAATAAGGATAAAAAGAAAAAAAGTGGGGTAATGTTTTTTGCTATGAATCTTCATCGTGCTCATTCTCCATTTTGATGTTTTAGATAAAATTATACCTAAAAAAAGGAGTGAATTATAAAACAAGCATTCAGAATCCAAGCAAAAGCAATCCTAAGACATTTTTCCAAGAGGATTAATTTTTCGGATAAGATTGTTAATCAAGCCCTTTATAAATATCTTAGAGAAAGGCATTGCCGTAGTGTGCTGGTGTATTTGCCTCTTCATACAGAAGTCGATATTACCCCTCTTATTGCTACGCTTAGGAAACAAAAAGTGCGAGTTTTTGTGCCATTTATACAAGAACTTAGCTTTAAAATGATACCATTACGAATGCCGTTAAAGAAAAACTTATATGGCATTTATGAATCAAATAATTCTTTATTTCATTTAATTAAAGTTGATTCAGTGATTATTCCTGTTTTGGGTATTGATAGAGATTTTAGGAGGATAGGTTTTGGTAAGGGAATGTATGATCGTTTTTTGCCAAATCTCAAACACAAAGTTCATATTATTTTTGTCGCAAAAAGCCCTAATATAGCTCAAGATGTCATTACACAGCCTTATGATACCTTAGGAGATTGTTTTTTCACTGCATCAGCCATTTGTAGAAGGAAGAAAAATGGAAGTGTGGTATGTGATAGGAAGTATAATCTTCGGATTATTGGTAGGAATTAGTGTCTATTTAGTCAGTCGGAAAGTCTTTTGTTCATCTGCTCAAATTATTGTCGAACAATCAAAAGCTAAAGCTAAAGCCATAGAGTATGAAGCGCAAAAAATGCTTCAAGAGCATCAGCTTAGGATCAAAGAAGAGCAAATCAATGTCAAGCAATTTTTAGAGAGCGAAAGAAATAAACTGCATCAAGAATACGAATCTCGTTCGGCGCAATTAGTGCAAAATGAGAATCGCTCAAAGCATGACATCAAACAGCAAATGTTGGCTTTGGAAAAAGAAAAGCAAAAACTTTCAGAAATGGAAGTGAAAATTTTGCGCACACAAGAAGAGCAAAATAAGCTTAAGGAAGAGTATTATCGAGCCAAAAAGGAGATGCTTGAGATTCTCTTTTCTTATACAAAAATGACGCAAGAAGAAGCTAAAAATATCATTCTTTCTTCTTTAGAAGATGAGCTTTCTAACGAAAAGGCTTATTTGATCAGACGTTACGAAAAAGAAGCCCATGATGAAGCGAAGAAACACGCTAATTATATCCTTGCCCAAGCTACTACTCGCTATGCGGGGGAATTTGCCACAGAACGATTGATTAATGTTGTAAATCTCCCTAATGATGAGCTTAAAGGACGCATTATTGGCAAAGAAGGGCGTAATATCAAGACATTAGAAATGATTAGTGGTGTAGATGTGATCATTGATGATACACCCGGGACGATTATTTTGAGCAGTTTTAATATCTATCGCCGCGCTATTGCGACCAAAACTATTGAGAATCTTGTCGAAGATGGACGCATACAGCCTGCGCGTATCGAAGAAATGTATGAGCGTGTCAAGAAAGAGATGGATGAGCAAATCCGACAAGATGGCGAAGATATTGTGTTGGATATGGGGCTTGGCTATATGCACCCAGAATTGAAATTTTTATTAGGCAAAATGAAATATCGTGCTTCCTTTGGGCAAAATGCGCTTGGGCATTCAATTGAAGTCGCTAATCTCGCTTCTATTATCGCAGGTGAGCTTGGTGGTGATGAGAAGCTTGCTAGACGCGCAGGGATTTTGCATGATATTGGCAAAGCTCTCACACAAGAATTAGGAGGGAATCATGTCGATTTGGGTGCAGAGATATGCACACGATACAAGGAACACCCTGTGGTGATTAATGCGATTAAGGCTCATCATGGACACGAGGAAATCAAAAGTATTGAATGCGCGGCAGTATGCACAGCGGATATTTTATCAGCGGCTAGACCGGGTGCTCGAAGAGAAGTTTTGGAGAGTTTCTTGAAACGAATGCAAGATGTTGAGCGTATCGCTATGGATAAAATTGGCGTGAAACAAGCCTATGCAATCAATGCGGGGCGTGAAGTGCGTGTGATTGTGCGAGCAGATATTGTAAGCGATGCGCAAAGTGTTGTGTTAGCAAGGGATATTGCACAAGAGATTGAATCTAGTTTGCAATACCCGGGTGAAATCAAGGTCAGCGTGATACGAGAGACGCGTGCAGTAGAGTTTGCTAAATAAGATTCTAGAATCAAAATAAATTATAGTAGAATCAAAGCTTTTCAAAAGTAAAGCCCCTTTGACGCAAAAGAGGCACAATTTTTTTGATACCCTCGAATGTATCACCTTGAGGTTTGTTGAAATGGTAAATGAGAATCGAACCATCTCTTGCTTGTTTAGCTTGCTCTATAATTCTTGCGGTAGAAAATGTCGCTCCCCCATCTCCTAAAACATCAAAACCTCCGATTTGATACCCCAAATCTTTAGCAATTTTAACAGCTATATCATCATAATAAGCAGTCCCCGAACGAAAATAGCGTGGGCGTGTGCCGGTAAGCTTGGTGATAAGCGCATCATTTTGCATAATTTCCTCATAGACTTCTTGGATAGAATTTGTGCCTTTGATATGATAAATCTCGCGTCCATTGACACTTAGGGGGCGGTGAAGTGTGCCATGATTTTGAATCGAAAAAAGGGGATTGTGTGCTAATTCCATAAACGCATCGTGATGTTTGTCAATCCAGCGCGAATTGATAAAAAGTGTAGCAGGAATCTGCTCTTGGATAAGATAATCAATCAAGGCTTTATCATATTCTCCGCCACACGCGTCAAATGTGAGATAAACTCGTGGGGATTTTGGACGAGGGAGAAGTCGTGAAGTGATCCCCTCAAAGTCTTCACTCCATTCGGAAGGTTTTTGATCCTGATATTTATGTTCAATCTGCTCCACACTTGGGATAGGCTTTGTATAAGCGAGGTGAGAATCCCGCAAAGAGTGGAGTTTTTGGTAGGCGATAACCGAAAATACACTGACAAGGAAAATAACAACAAAACTAATAAAAACTTTTCGCTTATTCATCATTATGATTTGTTAATATCTTGCGGTGTAATGGCTTCTTGTTCATCAATCTTGCTTTTTTGAATCTGAATGATTGAATTCGCAAGATATTTAGCAATATTATGACTGAATCCAATAGCATTGAGCAATGAAGTGCCGCTTGCAACATTGATCTCTTTTTTGCTAAGCATGGATTCTATCTCAAAAAGTGATTCTTTATCAATTTTCTTAAAGGCTTTTTTTGTGCCTTTAAGTTTGATGATAGCTTCTTCTGGGTGGATTTGCTGATCAAGGTTAATTTCCCCAATCTCTCTTAAAAGCATTGCTAGATTCACTCTCAAAGTATTGTATTCACTTGAGAGTAGTTTGTTTTTAGAAAGACTATTCTTTTTAAGGTTAGGTTGGAGAAGTTCCATATTTTTGATCGCTTCGACAATATATCGTGATGATGCGGTGAGATTAGCAAATTTGCGGATATATTCTTCATCTTGTGTGTGAGCTTGGACTTTAGTTGTGAATTCTAAAATAGCATTAAAAAGCACCTTAATTTTTTTGAGATAGAAGATCTCAATATCTACATCTTCTTTTGCCCATATTTTTGCTTTGATGACTTCGTCCATATTTTTATCACTTAAAATATCTTCTCGTGAGAATCCAAGCGCATGCGCAATAAGCTCAAAGGCATTTTGGTAAAGGTGTTGCACTTCGTGTGTAAGGGCAAGCATAGCAGTATCGGGGTATTGGATAATGCTGCTGTTGATATAGAGAGGCTTATCAACCTGCGTGTCTTCTTGCTTGATAATGTGTGTGAGTAAATTAGCGATTTTAGGAATGAGCGGTAAGAGTAAAACGACTGCTACAAAGTTAAATAATGTATGGAAAACAGCAATTTTCAATACACTATCTTCGCTCAATCCAACCACGCGAGAAATAAAATGTGTCGCAATGACAAAGTAATCAAAAGTGATAATGACAAGAATGGCAATGCCAAAGTTAAAGATACAATTGGCAACAGCGAGCCGCTTACCATCAATATTAGTGCTAAGTGATGCAATGAGGGCTGTTACCACACCACCGACACTTGTTCCCAATGTCGCCGCAATAGCGTTGTCAAAAGTAATGCTTCCTGTAGCAAGTGCAGAAATAATAACCGTGAGTGTCGCGTGGGAGCTTTGGACAATAGCAGTCATCAAAGCTCCTAGTCCTACAAAGAGCAAGATTCCCTCTAAGCCGTCCATTGAATATTTAGCAAAATCCACAATGGATTGATATTCTTCAAAGCCTTCCTTGATATAAGAAACACCGAGAAAGAAGAATCCAATACCGATAAAAATTTGTCCCAATCCTTTGGAAGTTTTGTTACTTTGGAAGTTGAAAAGCACACCACCTACAATAAGCGGAAGGGCTAAAGCGGAAATTTTCATTCCACTTACCCCTGCAATCACCCATGATCCCGCACTGTTCCCGAGATTTGCACCAAACATCACACCGATGCTTTGTCCAAGTGTGAGAAGTCCTGCAGAGACGAATGAGATAGAAAGCACTGACACCAACGAGGAGCTTTGCATAATAGCAGTAGCAATTGTCCCAAAAGTAACACTTTTGATAGCATTGCTTGTGGAATGGGTGAGAAGATTCTCTAAGAATCCCCCATTGAAAGAGCGGAATCCGTTCCCTAAGCTTAGCATACCAAAAAGTAAGATGGCAAGTCCCGCACTCACACTCGTAAGAGCTTCGCTTGTGGAGACAAAATAAACTAAAGCAAGGATACAAATAGGTATAAGGTATTTTTGAAACATTATCGTCCTTTAAGTGAAATAAAGCCAAATAGGGACACTGATAAAACTAAGCAAGATTCCAAACGCAATTGCGCTGACTGCAAGTTTGGCATTTAACCCCGCTTTAATGACAATCGCTCCTGCGCTTACAACAGGTGGCATTGCTACCTCAATTAATGCCATGCGCAACAAATCATCAAATTCCCCAATCATCAATATAACAAATAAAAATAATAGCAAAGGAGCGACAAGCATTTTACCCAATAAACACACCATTGTCAAACGCCATTCTTCCTTAATGCCTTTTAAACTCATTTGCACACCAATGGCAAAAAGTGCGACAGGAGTTGCAGTTTGAGCAAGACTTTTGAGAGGGAGAAAAAGCTCATCAGGAATAGATATAGGAAATGCTTTGAGTAAAAGTCCCATCAATAAAGCAAGAAAAAGTGGGCTTTGAAAAAGCCTTAAAGCCACTGCACGAGGACGAAAACCTCCTTTGCCACCCATACTAAGAATCAAAGGAGCTAAAAAAGCAATGGGAATCCCCGTAACAATTTGATCATAAATAATTACTTTATTGGCATACGCCTCTCCTAAAGCTCCATTGACGATAGGCAGACCGAGAAAAAGTGTGTTACCAAAAGCTCCCATAAAGCTCATAGTGATAAGAGAATCCCGACTGACTTTAAGAATCTTGCCAATACCAAAGAGTGCTAATCCTCCACCGATAGAACAGAGAAATCCGATGAGGCAGACTTGCAAAAACATTATATCAATGTGTGCATGGTAAGTCCCATTAAAGATTTGTGCAGGTAATGCAAAGTTTAACAAGAATCCAAGCAAGATTCCGCTTTCTCTATTTCCCACGAGGCGCAAGAGTTTAGCGATATAACCGATACAAACAAATACACAAACACTATAAATAGCAAGTAGCATTAAAGTATCCCAAATCACAGAGCATTTTAAAGAATCTAGATTCTATCACAAATCAGATTAAGAGATTATTTTTTTTTGGGGTTTTATCAAGAGATAGATTCTCATTAATGAGCTTAATTTACTAAAATCCGAGATAAATGCGTTATAATGTGCGAAGAGTTTAATCTCATAAATTTTAGATTCTAGGAAGATAGAATGGCATATCAAACAAAAGAACAAGTTATAGAAGTTTTGAAACAAGTGATTTACCCTAATTTTTCAAAAGATATTGTAAGTTTTGGGTTTGTAAAAGAAGTCAATGTGGGAAAAGATAGTATAAGCGTAACTATTGATATACCTTCAAGCTCTCAAGAAGTTATAGATGCGCTTAGAAAAGATGTCGTTGCAAAGATTCAAGATTCTAATCTTACGCTTGTGATCAATCCTCCCAAACCTGCTCATAAGCCTCAACCTACGACTAAGAATCTCGCTCCACATATTAAGCATTTTGTCATGGTGAGTTCAGGAAAAGGAGGTGTGGGTAAATCCACAACAAGTGTGAATCTTGCTATCGCCCTTGCGCAACAAGGACAAAAGGTCGGATTACTTGATGCTGATATTTATGGTCCAAATATCCCGCGTATGCTTGGGTTGAATGTCAATAAAGCCGAAGTTGATGAGGATCAAAAAAAGCTTATCCCACTCAAAGCTTTTGGCGTAGAAATGATGAGTATGGGTGTGCTTTATGATGAAGGGCAAAGTTTGATTTGGCGAGGTCCGATGATTATGCGTGCGATTGAGCAAATGCTTACAGATGTATTATGGAGTGATTTAGATGTGCTTGTCATTGATATGCCACCGGGCACGGGCGATGCACAGCTTACACTTGCTCAAAGTGTCCCTGTGAGTGCCGGTGTGGTCGTAACCACTCCTCAAAAAGTGAGTTTAGATGACAGCGCGAGAAGTATGGATATGTTTGATAAGCTTAAAATCCCTATTGCTGGGGTGATTGAAAATATGAGCGGTTTTATTTGCCCTAATTGTGGAACAGAATATGATATTTTTGGTAAGGGGACAAGCGAGATTCTGACGCATCAATATGATACGACTTTATTAGCTCAAGTGCCTCTTGAACCAAAGGTGCGTGAAGGCGGCGATAATGGCAAGCCAATCGTATTTTTTGAGCCACATTCACAGAGTGCAAAGGCTTATATGAACGCAGCCATTAAGATTTGGGATTTTTTGCAAAAAGTCAAACATCATAACCTTGCTGACAATCGTGAGATTCAGCCTACACAAATGGCACGCTAGTCTAGAGAAAACACCATGTATAACTTTGTTTTAAGAATCTAAATATTCCTTAGGGTAAATTCTCTTACCCTAAGGTCAAGCTCGATAATGGATTCTATATCTTTAAGTTCCCCTAGATGATGAAAAGTATCTATCGCCTCAAATACAAGAGGCGCAATACGCCCAAAATCGATACTGCCTTTTAAAAATGCTTCAACTGCTATTTCATTACTAGCATTGAGAACAATCCCTTTTTTGGGATTTGAGAGGATTTCATCTTTTAAGCACCACAAAGGGTATCGTTGCGTGTCAATAGGTGCAAATGATAATTGCAAATCGCAAAGCGAAGTCGGCTGGATAAAAGATTGTTTTAAGGCTTGCTTATTATCCAAAGCATAGGCAATAGGTAGCTTCATATGAGGCTTACTGATGTGCGCAGTGATACTTCCATCAAGAAATTCTATCAGCGCATGCACATTTGAGCTTGGCTCAATATACGCATCAATATTCGTAGAACCAAATAGCCAAAATGCCTCAAGTATCTCAAAAAGCTTGTTTGCCATACTCGCAGAATCAATAGTGATTTTGCGCCCCATTTCCCAATTTGGGTGCTTGAGGGCTTGCTTTGGTGTAGCTGTGGCGATAGATTCTAAAGGCGCATCGCGAAATGCTCCGCCGCTTGCAGTGATATAAAGCTTCTTGATAGGGCGTTGATTAATCAGATACCATAATCCAAAATGCTCGCTATCAATAGGTGTAATGGGTGCTTTTTGGAGTAACCAACCCCCGCTGACAAGGGATTCTTTATTAGCTAGAGCAAGTTTTTTATTGCATTCTAAGGCTTTGAGGCTTGGCTCTAAACCGATAAATCCGACAAGAGCATTCAGCACAAGATTGCTTTTGCTTGATTGGATAAGCTCCAAAATGCCTTGATTCCCAAAGAAAAGCTTATAGTCGCCTTTGATGAGTTTAGGAGCGTCATTTTTATCGGCAATGCAGACATTACGCGGACGATGAGCTTGAATCTGTGTATTGAGTAAAGCAATGTTTTTACCCGCACATAGAGATTCTATGGGTATATGGAAACTTTGAGCAACTTCGAGGGCGTTTGTCCCAATCGAACCTGTGCTACCTAGTAATATCATCGATTTTCACTCAAAATGGGATAAAGACATCTCTATAACCGGGCAAAAAGAAAAGTAAAAAGTGCATTATAATCGCACCAAAAAATATTGCATCAAATCGATCAAGCACACCTCCATGTCCGGGAAATATCGTGCCACTATCTTTTACATCTGCTTCGCGTTTGAGATAACTTTCAAACAAATCCCCAAAGACAGATGCGATAGATACTGCAAGGGTGATTAACACAGAAGGCAAGAATCCACCGCAAGTGCCAATACCAATGATAGAGCCTACAATCACACCACACGCTACGCCACAAATAACGCCTTC
This sequence comes from Helicobacter sp. MIT 05-5293, assembly GCF_000765665.2. Lineage (NCBI taxonomy): Bacteria > Pseudomonadati > Campylobacterota > Epsilonproteobacteria > Campylobacterales > Helicobacteraceae > Helicobacter > Helicobacter sp. MIT 05-5293. Next base: position 36,631 of record NZ_JROZ02000004.1, on the reverse strand, counting down.
AAGAGTTTTTTTAGGTGAAGTAGGGCAAAAGGGTGTTTTGCCAAATGCTTTTCCGCCAAAGTATGCGCCAATGTCGGTTAAAGCGACAATGACAATCAGCCAAATGATTACCCACACACCAGCACCTCCAGCATCACGATAAAGTGCCCAAATAGTTAAAAAGGGCAATACAGGATAAACGAATACAAGTAAAGCTTTCAACTGAATCGATTTGGTATAAGCTAAATAAGAAGCATAAATGAGTAACACAACAAAGCATGATTCTATGGGTGATTCATTAAAATATGCCAAAACCCAAATAAAGATTGTCGCAATATAATAATGCGGAGCAGATTCAAGTTTGTAGAGATTCAAAGCCTCCTTGACACCGACAACGCAAAATCCAGCGAGGATAGCACAAGTTAGCGGTGGATAATCAATACTTAAGACAACAACAAGTATTGCAATAAGCACAATGGCTGTGATAAATCGTGGTCGGTCAGACAAGAGTTTCTCTTTGAGATTCTGTGTATGCGGAGTTTGCAATGTCGAATCTGCTTGTGTGTCAGTGGATTCTGATGATTGATTAGGTTTTTCTAAATCATTTTTTTCGTTGTAATTGCTCAAATGACGCTCCTTTGAAGTATGAGATTAAAAATGGTGGTGAATGTAGAAAAACGCATGACTGCGATCATCAGTGCGATTTTTACTTAGCACACCTGCATTTTCTCCAGCATATCCAGCGATAGGACTATAACCTGCTTTGGTTGTATCACTAAACCATTCTATTTTACCACCAATGAACAAATCATCACGAATACGATAATTTAATGATAGCCCTACGCTTTGCTCATCGCTTCGTTCGCTTTTCGTGCCTCTTGCGATAATTTTCCAATGAAAGACATTGTAGTCTCCTCCTACAAAGCCATAGCCTGTAATTGCATCTTTTCCTACAATGTCTGAAAGTGCTTGCCCGATGTCGTAAGCACTTGCTGTCCAAATATCAATTGTCGATAGTAGAGGATTCCCCCATGTCCCAATGTGGGCATTAGCGTTGCCAAAATTTTGATAGTAACCCGCACCGAAATTAAACTTTGAGAGATCAAATTTTTGTTCTATATAAAGTGTGGCTGTCGTTTTTTCAATACCTCTCCATTGATTCTGTCGCACTGATGCGCTCTCTCCCCAAAATTCACCTTCAAGTCCCAAAGCCATAGGGACAATTGTGCGGATTTTTGTAATTGAGCGCAATCCTCTAAAAGCAAAATCCGGATTGGTATCATAAGTAAGGCTAATACCCGGAGCGACTACTTTTCCTGTAACACCATAAGAAAATAATGAAGCGGTGAATTTTGTTGTATTGAAGTCAATTCCAGCAGCATAAGTTTGTCGACCATTCCCATTTTTATCAACCCCATGCACGCGGTAAAAGTCATTGAAAAACTCATCATAAGCAAATCCGCGGCGGTTTGACCAAAAGCCCCAGATTCTAGTTATTCCTAATCGGATATAGCCCTCTGCTCCTTGCGTGTAACCGCTAAAATATTCACCCACTTTTTGATTATGATTAGCTCCAGCTGTGCCAGATTCATATCGTCCTAAACGAAAATAGATTCTGTCATTGTAGAGATATTCAAGAAAGGCATTTTGTATCATATAATTTTGCATGGTGTTTTTGTCATAAGCGTATCCGTAATATGATGTTTGGACAGCAGAAAATTCTTGACCTGCAATGATATTATTACGCGTGCTATCAAAGGCTAATCCTCCAATTGAGCCACCTAAACCAAATCGAAAACCGCTGCCTAAATCTGCATTGAGATTGAGCTGTGCAAAAATAGTTGTAAAACTTTCTGTAGGAGCTGCACCTGTAGATGAGTTGTAGCTTTGATTGTTGAATCCGACTTTTGTGAAAGTTTGCGCCGTGCCACCCACATTATAATCAAACGCATTTGCTATATTTGCTAGTAGTGCAATGCTTACACTCGAATATAAGATTTTCTTCATTTCTTTTCCTCAAAACTTATTCAAATATGCGTATTTTTTAAAATACAATATGTATTCTACAAAATAAAACTTAAATACTACTGAAGCGAGAATCAGCTGATGTCAAGGGCATTGATAAAATATTCTAGCACAGCCATTCTTACGCGCACACCATTATTGACTTGTTCAAGCACTTTGCATCGTTTGTCTTTAAGCACTTCATCATCAATATCAATATTGCGATGCACGGGTCCGGGGTGAAGAATCACCACATCACGATTACCGAGAATCTCCTTGGTGATGCAGTATTGAGAAGCATAATCTTTCAGCGAGCCATAAATTTGCTTATCATGGCGTTCGGTTTGAGTGCGCAAACTCATAAACGCATCGACTTCTTGCGCAATATCACGCAAACGATGAAAAGTGGGGAGATTTGTTGGTGGAAGAAAATGAGGCGGGGCGACTAGCAATACTTCCATACCAAAGCGTGTGAGAAGTTCGATATTGCTATTTGCAACACGAGAATTTTTAATATCTCCTACAATGGCAATTTTTTTACCTTTGAGTTGAGAAAAGTCATTACCAAAATATTCTTTCAGTGTGAGGAGGTCAAGCAAGGCTTGGGTAGGGTGAGCGTGAGCTCCATCTCCACCATTAATGATAGGGCAGCTTACTTGAGAGCGCAAATAATATCCCGCTCCGGCATTTTTATGGCGAATGATGATTGCATGAGGGTCCATTGCGTTAAGATTTGCTGCTGTATCTGAAATCGTCTCTCCTTTGCTTGTAGAGCTTTTACTGACATCAAGCCTAATAACATTCGCATTAAGACGCTTTGCTGCAATTTCAAAGCTTGAAAGAGTGCGGGTGGAGTTTTCAAAAAAAATCGTGATGATTGTTTTGTTTGCTAGAGAATCACAATGTTTTGTGTCTTTGTAGCTTTGAGCTTTGTCAAGAATAGATTCTATTTCTTTGACTTGAAGATCGCTGGTGCGCAAAAGATGTCGGGGTGTTTGCATCGGTGATCCTTGCGTTAGAGTTATTTGGCAGAATTGTAGCAAAGTTTGTGTTAAAATAACGCTAAAGAATGAGTAAAAAGAAATTGAGAAATAACAATGAGAATCATCTATTTTTTTCTATTTATTGCGCTATTATGCGGTTGTAGTGATTTGTATAAAAAAGATTTTGTCCGCATCGCTTCAGCAAATGTCGATTCTAAACAAGATAAAGCACTTTTAGAGCGGCATATTCAGGCAATGCGTAAATCTCAAATTATGCAAAATAATCGCACACAGCTTCTTGCTATTGTGCATTATATCAATCAGTCAGATTCTCATTTGGCTCAATCAATCCAAGAAGGTAGTGAAGTTTTTTTGGTAGAAATTTTTGACAGAGCGCATCAAATCAAGAAAAGCCAGATTCATTTTACACTTACTGCTTCATATAAAAGTATTGATGAAAAAAGTGTTATGCAAGCCAAAAGAGAAGATTTAGGAATTCTTACTCCCGATATTAGTTATAATAGCGCATATTGGGTGATTTTTGAGGGAATCGGTGAGCGTGGTAAAGAAGAGATGAAACTCATTATGAATGTGCAGAATATGGGTGAGATGGAATTTGATTTTGGGTATCACACTAATAAAAATAGTTTGGCACAATGATGCGTTTAGATGTGTATCTGAAAGAAAAATTAGGCTCAAGGCAAAAGGCACAAGAAGCCATAGAATCTGGTTGTGTGCGTGTCAATGGTATGTGTGTTTATAAGAGTTCTAGGCTGCTTGGAGATAATGATGAAGTGTGTATTGATACACAGGGCTTATTATGTGGGAGGGCGGGCTATAAGCTGCGAGGATTTATCGAGGAGTTAAAGCAGGTTGAGATATGGACAGAATCTTATCTTGCCTATAAAAATGCGCTAGATATTGGCTCTAGCACGGGAGGATTCACACAAGTGCTTCTCCAAAATGACATTAAGTCAGTCGTGTGTGTCGATGTAGGAAAAAATCAGCTGCACCCTATCGTGCGAGAAGATAAGCGAGTGAAAGCGTTTGAAGAATGCGATATTCGCACTTTTGTATCTAAAGAGTGTTTTGATATAGTGGTATGCGATGTGAGTTTTATTTCGCTTTATCAAATTTTGCCTTGTTTTAGGCAGATTCTGTGTGATGAATTTATTATGTTGTTTAAGCCGCAATTTGAAGTTGGTATAAAGGCTAAACGCAACAAAAAAGGCGTTTTGCAAGATTCGCAAGAGATTATTTTGGCATTAGAATCATTTTGTAAAGATTTACAAAATGAAGGTTTTAAGATAATTCACACACAAAAAAGTATTTTGAGCGGGAAGGAAGGGAATGAAGAGTTTTTTATCTATGCAAAAAAACTATGCGATTAAATCTCTCGCATTAGGGAAGTTTGATGGAATGCACCTTGCACACAGAATCCTTATAAAAGAGCTTTATCATCAAGGTGCTTTGTTGTGTCTTGAGATGGAAAAGGAAGATTGTTTAACGCCTAAAAATGAGAAATCACTTTATACGACATTGCCGATTTTTTATTTGCCTATCAGCAAGGTTCGTCAAAAAAATGGTATTGAGTTTGTGTGCCTTTTGCGTCAAAAATTTCCTAATCTCTCTAAGCTTGTTGTGGGCTATGATTTTCGATTTGGTAAAGATCGTGAGTTTGGGGCAAATGATTTGCCAAAGCTTTTTGATAAGCAAGTCGTGATTGTGCCAGAATATCGTATCAATGGTGTGGGTGTGCATTCTACGCTGATTAAAGATTTTATCCGTTTGGGTGATATGAATATGGCAAATGCACTATTGGGGCGATTGTATTGTTTGTATGGAAAGGTCGTCAGTGGGCAGAATCTCGGCTCAAAATATCTCTATGCGACTATCAATATTGAGACCAAAAATTATGTGATTCCTCAAGAGGGCGTTTATGTCAGTTTGAGTGAAGTTGATCAGCAAGTTTATCCAAGTGTCTCATTTATCGGGCATCGTTTGAGCACAGACAGACGTTTTGGCATTGAAAGTCATATTTTAGATAAAAATATCACTCTGCGTAAAAAAGAAGCAAGAATTTATTTTGTCCAAAAAATCCGCGATAATCAGGTGTTTGAAGATTTGAATGAGCTAAAAAAGCGTATTGCGCAAGATATTGTTCAAGCGCGAGATATTTTAGCTCTTGCGCGTTTAGATTCTATGCTTTCTCCCAAATCGTGCCTTGAGGCGTGTCCATAATCTCAATGCCTTGCTCTTTAAGCTCTTGACGCAAAGAATCTGCCAATGCGTAATTTTTCTGTGTTTTTGCAAGTGCGCGTTGGGCGATAATGTCATTAATGTGTTGCTTTTGCTCTTCGCTCACGCCTAACTGGAAGTAGCTTTGCGCATTTTTGCCTCCTAAGCCTAGCAATTTATCGATACACGCAAGATTGGCTGCAATCATTTGTTTGTAAGCCTTATCTTTGGGATTCTTATCAAGATGTTCATTGCTATTTGAAAGCATTTCTTCAATAATGCTTAGGGCTTTAGAGATATTAAAATCATCACTCAAAGATTCTATAAGGGTTTGGAGGAAATGTGAATCAGCCTTTTGCTGTGCTTGTGAGAGTATCTCTTGCGTCTCTTGTTCGGTGAGATTGAGACGTTTTTTGAGTCGATAGATTTTATCAAGACGCTTTTTGCTTTGTAATAAATCTTCTTCATTGAAGTTTAGAATCAGGCGATAATGCACGCCTAAAAGATAATTGCGCAAAATTTCTCCGTCATAGATTCTAAGAGCATCTTTGATAAAAAAGCTATTCCCTAAGGATTTGCTCATTTTTTCACCATTAATATTGACAAATCCATTATGAAGCCAATATTTAGCAATTTCTCGATGTGTAGCGCAACGCGTTTGGGAGGCTTCGTTTTCGTGATGAGGGAAGATAAGGTCTGCTCCACCAGCGTGAATATCAATAGCAAATTCACCGGTTTTGTAAGCAAGATGTTCTTCTATCATTGCCGAGCATTCGATATGCCAACCCGGACGCCCTTGCCCAAACGCACTTGCATAGGCAATGTCGTTTTCACCCTTATAACCTTTCCATAGTGCAAAGTCATTGTGGTCAAGCTTGTCATCTAACTCTGCGATACGGCTTTGGGCATTTGGGTCATCAATCCTGTGGGAGATAGAGCCATAAAGTGGGTCTTTATGGATACTTAAATACACATCACCATTGCTCCCTTTGTAAGCATAACCTTGTGCAAGAAGTTTTTGTATCATATCCTGCATAGGTTTTAGATTCTCTGTTGCTTTTGGTTCTATATCTGCGCGCCATACGCCTAGAGCGTCCATATCTTTGAGATAGAGATTGATATAATGTGTGGTGAGTTCTTCGAGCGGGATATGCTGCTCAAGGCTTTTTTTGATGATCTTATCATCAATGTCTGTGAAGTTTTTGACAAAAGTAACTTTATAGCCTAAAAACACGAATAATCTCCGCCATAAATCAAAAGCAATAGAGCTTCGCGCATGTCCAAGATGTGCCTCATCATACACCGTGGGTCCGCAGACATAGATTCTCACTTCATTTTCTTTGATGGGTTTAAAAGGGATTTTTTGTTTTTTAGCACTATCAAATAATGTGATCATTTAAATATTCCTTACAAATATGTGTATGCCTTCTACAAGTGCCTTAACATAAGGCTTAAGGAGCAAGAGAATCAAATATTCTATGCCTAAGATAGCGATAATGGCAAACCATGCTTTTTTTTGGTGAATTATACCCAAGAATTCTTTGAAGCCAAAGATTCTAATCGTCAATATAAAGAGCACAAATCCACTTAAACTTGCTGCAATCGCAAGTCCCATCGCACCCAATGGGTGCATAAGAATTAATGAGAATCCTACTCCACACAGAAGAGAAATGGCAGAGATTTTTGCCGCTTTCCCTTGCATTTGATGTGAATAAAGCCATAAAGAAAAGATTCTCGCAAGTCCAAAAGGCAGTAATCCTATCATATAAGCAGCAAATACATTTGCCACAACAAGAGTGTTTTCTTGTGTAAAATTCCCCCATTCATAAAGCAAAGAAATGATTTCATCTTTGAGCATAATACCGCCTAGCACGCATACGCTTAAGGCAATACATAAAAACCAAAATGATTTTTTCATCGCTTGGAGGGCTTGTGTAGATTGATCGTTTCTAATTGCTTTTGCAACAAGTGGAAAAAGAGCGGTTGAACAAGCAATCGCAAACACTGCGAGAGGAAATTGAAAGATGCGATTGGCATAATACAAATAACTGATACTTCCGCTTGCAAGAAATGAAGCAAGAAGGGTATCAATAAATGATGCAAGTTGTGCTGTGGAGCTACCTAGCATTGCAGGAAAGAATTGTTTAGCGAAGCTTTTGAGATCACTTTTGACAATAGCGATTTTCTTTTGAATCTTTTCGCTAGAATGAGGCATTTTAAACCACTGCCATAGCTCAATCATACCGACTTTCAAAAGTTTAAAGAATCGCAAACGATAAAGCGGATAAAAATGTAAGAAAATCTGTGCCACACCGCCACATAAAACGCCATAGCTTAGCATATATACCATTTGCATAGAATCTTTATCTTTTGATGAAATCAATGCGACAATCATACAAATGTTGAGAAGAACTGTGTTGTAAGCATTGACCCAAAAGCAATTTTTATATTGCAAAAGTGAAGATAAAAAAGTAACAATAAATACAAGCTCTAAATACCAAAAATTAATCACCACGATAGGTTTGGCAAGCTCAATAGTCGCATCATCGAATCCATAAGCGAGGAGTTTGGTAAAGAATCCGCTGAAGCAAACAACCAGCAATGAGAGTAATAAAATAAATGTAACAAAAAGGATAAAGGTAATTAGGGCAAACATTCCTTTGCGCCGACTGCGTATGAAGTTAGGCAAAAAGCTTTGCGTGAAAGCACCTTCACCAAACACGCGGCGAAAAAGATTGGGCATTTTGAATGCTGCAAAAAATATATCGCTATAAACACCCGCTCCAAGAAATTTTGCTGTGCATAAATCTCGCACAAATCCTGCAATTCTTGATAGCAAAATACCACTACTATTAGTGAGAAATGCTTTTTTTATCAACTTTTGCCTTTTTTAAAGTAAAATCATACTAAGATTATATCTATAATAAACAAACTGACACTAAGGGGTTTTTATGCAGTATTTTGAGCCCATTCCTATCAAGAGTTGTAATGATGTGGGTATGGAAATCAGAAAAGTCGCTGATTTTTTTGCGCTTGAAGAAGAGATGGTAAGTTTTGATATTGTATCTATTACAACTTTGCATCGGGGTGAAAAAAAGAAAGACTTCAGCGTCCTTAGTGGCGAAGAATTGCAGAATATTTTAGGCAATGATGAGCAATATCTTAAAGATGATTTTGAAGTCAAGCAAGTTTATGATGTCTTAATAAGATGTCTAAAAGAAAACGATCTTGCACCATTTGTAGCACTTAGAATGGATAATCAATGCTACGAGCTTACATTGGACTTAAAAGCGGGATTGGAAATCACGACAGATGATAGCTTTTTTAGCTCTTTGTATGAAGAAATCACGCGAAAGAAGATTGTAGAGCATATTATCATACGCCTTTTTGGAGAAAATACTCAAAAAGAAATCACCTACCTCAAAGAGCTTTTTTCACACTTGGGACTGAAGGGCAAATTAGAATCTGACCAAAGTGTTGTGATAGGGAAGGCTAGTCAATTTGTCCCAGAAATCAAGCCACATTTTACATTCGTGCTTGAGGATCAATGGAAAAAAAGTAATGCGACACATGTTGATTTTGCTTCTTATGCGGCAAAAGGTGGTGATGTCGTAGGTATTAGTATCAAAGCACAAGCAGGGTCAAGCGGACGCAATCTCAAAGGTGAATATGTCAATGTCAAAAAACAAGATAAGCCAGAGGGTGAGAAAGTCGAAGAAGAAATTAAGATTCGCTTTAAAGAGAGTGATTTTCGGAAAGAAGATAAAGAGGGCGTAGTGGAATATTATGCTCTCCAAGATGGCTATGTAGATTTTGGCGAAGGGGAGTTGCGTTTGATCTCGGATTTTGCATTTCCTGAAGTGAGCTTGCGTAAGAATGGCAGTTTGTTGGGAGGTGTGCAAAAAGGCTTTGTCATAGAGGTAACTTGTGCTGATCCTAGTCAAGATGCAATTGGAGCAAGCATTATTCTTGAAGCTAGTGAAGTGAAAGTTTATGGGAGTGTGGCAGAAAATGCTACAATCATAGCGAAAAAGATTGAAATCAATGGACAAACCCACCAAAGCTCACATATTAGAGCTGATGAGATTACGATTGATATTCATAAAGGGACAGCTGTGGGCGATAAGGTCCGTGTTAATCGACTTGAACTTGGACACATAGAGGGCGAAGAGGTTGTCGTTGAGAGTGCAAGTGGAGGACAGATTCAAGCAATGGATATTACCATTACTAAGCTCCATTCTCATTCAAAAATCTCCCTTTCTAATAAACTTTATATCAAAGAAATGTTAGGCGGAGAAAATGAAATCGTTATTTCTTCTCGCGCAAGCCTCAAGGCTCATGAACAATCAGAATATGTCAATTCGCAAATTGCGCATAATATTGAAGAAATTAATGCTTTGCTCCATGTGCTTAATAAAGATTTAGTGGAGGTGCGCAAAACAAAGCCGGTGGTAGAAAAAATTAAGGGCATTATGGAAGAGAACAAGAAAAACAATAGACCCAATGACAAAAATATCACTGATAGTGTAGCACAATATGTGATTTTGCTTAGGCGCACAAAATACCTTAAGGAACGCATTGTTACCTTGCAGGAGAGTAGTAAAAAACTCAATGCAAGTTTGGAGATTCTCGATAAAAAAACACAAGAAGCAAAAATCATTAGTGATACTCAATGGCAAAAGGATAATGAAATTGTTTATGAACACTTTTTCCCCGAGGGTCGAGATATGATGTTGATTAGTGGTGGCGAAAGTGCTAATATCAGCATTGATCAAGAGACATTAAAGCTGATTCGAGAATAAAGATTGATTGGCAAGGAAAAGAAGTGATTGTCGGTTTGCGTGGAAAGCTTATCAAAAATGAACCTACTTATGTGGAGATTGATGCGGGAGGCGTGATCTATGGAGTGCAAATGTCAGTTAATGCCACGACAAGCTTAAAAGATCGTATCAATGAAGAAGTGCAGATTCTGTGTATGCAGATTGTGCGAGAAGATGCACATCTACTCTTTGGATTCGCAGAGGCACTTGAGCGGACAACTTTTGAGCGTTTGATAAAGATCAATGGTGTGGGTCCCAAAGTCGCTATGGCGATTCTTTCGACTTATACACCTTCGAGTTTTGGAAGGATTATTGCAGACAAAGACATTGAAGCACTGAAGCGCGTTCCTGGTATTGGCGTAAAAGGAGCGGGCAAGATTATGGTTGATTTGGCAGGATTCTTTAATGGATTGGTGAGTTTTGAACAAGCATCTTCTTCTGAAAATCACCATCATGCCAAACAAGAAGCAGCCCTTGCTTTAGAATCTTTAGGCTTTAAAGCAAGCGATATTCAAAAAGCTCTTCACAATATACATTCTGATTCTGTATCTGAAATTGTCAAAGAAGCACTAAAAAAATTCGCATAAAGCTATTTATTAAGTTATAAAATTATAAAATTGAGAAAGATATTCCAATATTAAGGGAAAGTATGTTGAAGTCTTTTCGATCCAAGGTTCTTTTTACACTTTTTATTTTTATTATTATCGGTTTTAGCGCACTTTATAATATCATTTCTATGGATTATGAAAAAATGGCAGAAGCCGAGGGTAGTAAGACTGCTCAAATGTTGGGAGATTCAATCTTTCAAACCGTGCGTATGAGTATGAATCTGGGTATGCGGGAAATGATTGATGCGGGATTAGAGCAAGCAGCGAAGATTCCGGGCGTATTGTCTTTGGAGATTCACAAATCACAAGATGTGATTGATTTGTTTGGTATGTCTGCATCTCCTTCTGTCAGAGAAGATATTCAAGACATCTTTAAAAACAAACAATCTGTTTTGATTGAAACACATGAAGGCAAAACACATAATGTGATATTACAAAAGCCTTTGATTGCTGATGAAAGTTGTATGGCTTGCCATGAGTATGGTCATGTCAAAGCAGGCGATGTGCTGGGTGTTTTGGAGCTTAAAATTTCATCTGATAGTCTTTATGAACAAATTGATAATAGCAAGGAATATATGCTTTTGGCGATGATTATTGCGGGGATTTTGGCAATTCTTGGGCTTTATATCTTTTTTGAGAAAGAATTGGTTAAGCCACTTAATCGCCTACGAGATATGGCAAAGGATCTTACAGAGAGCGGGAGCGGTGATCTTACAAAACGGATTGTGATTAAGAGCGAAGATGAGGTTGGTATTACTTCTGGATATGTCAATAAATTTATACAGACGATTCAGGATACGATTGTCGTTAGCAAACGAGTAAGTGAAGAAAATACTCAAATTTGCGATCGTTTGCTGGAAGTTTCTGATACACTTGCAAAAAATTCTGACGAACAATTTGAGCTTGTTGATAAGGTCAATATACTTGCAAAAAATGTGAGTGAAAATACAGATGTCGCTGGAGAAACGATTGATTTGACGACTGATAGTATTACTGATACCGAAGAAATGCTTGATAAATTTGTCGATAAGCTTCAAGATTCAATCGAACTTGTTAATACATCGGCTCAAACACAGCAAAATATTGTTGAAAGTATTGGTGAGCTTATTGTGCATGCTGATGAGGTGAAGAGCGTTCTTTCTATCATCAATGACATTGCAGACCAAACCAATCTCTTAGCTCTTAATGCAGCTATTGAAGCAGCAAGAGCAGGAGAACACGGCAGAGGATTCGCAGTCGTTGCTGATGAAGTAAGAAAACTTGCAGAAAGAACTCAAAAGTCTTTAGGAGAAATAGAAGCCAATACAAATCTTCTCGTGCAGTCTGTCAATGATATGGGAGAATCTATCAGGGGTATCACAGATGAAATGATGTTGATTACAGAAAAAACGACACCACTTATCGAAGATGCACACAGCACACATCAAAGACTTACTTTGACTAAGCAAAATTCTGTCAAATTACGAGAGATTAGTGCGTCTATTGCGTCTAGCACTAAGGAATTGACACAAATGATGGAAAGTATTATTACTTCATCGGAATCGACACAAAATGTGGGACGCAATATCCAAAAAGTTGTCCATAGTATGTCTCAAAAAGCGCAAGAGCTTGATAGTGTGATTTCTAAATTTAAAACTTGAGAATCTAAAAAGAGCGTATGCGGCATATAGCGTATTTTGAGGCAAATTTACAATCCATCGATGCAATACTTTTGTGGGTAGATTCTGTCTTTGCTCCGCTTTCAAAGTATTGCTACGCTAGAACATTTTTGCCTATTTATCAGCCAAAGACACAAGGTCAATTTGATTTGTTAGGCTCGATGCTTTTTGAATATGTGAGTAATGTGATTGAGCATGGGATATTGGGATTGGAAAAGATGCAAGTGTATAACGCTAAGAGAAGTTATAGACAAAGTATTTTAGAGCGTAAAAAAATATGTGTTTATCTTGCATTTAATACTAGGTTTTTAACCTTTGATATAATATATCCTTTGGGCGGAATTTTTCAACGAAGAGATTTTATGGTAAATAGGCAAAAATGCGATGAGTTGTTGGGTGGTAAAGGAGAAAAAATAATGAAATGGCTTTTTAGACATCATATCATTTCTGTGCGTAAGCATAAAACAATGACTATGCGGTTGAGGTTACAATGGCGTTAAGTGCAGAAGTGATCAATGATTTGCATATCATTAAAAGCACAGGAAAACTCAAAACCTATGAAGCATTTTTTGCTTTTAAAAATGAGCTTGAGACTTTTATCCCAAATATACTTTCTAGCGATGATCCTATTTTGAGATTGTATTTTGTCCAAGCATTTCCTATCAGTTCGTATGTATTGGGTTATATTTTAAAACTTAGAAATATAGACAAAGTGCGTATTGAAATCATTGTCGATGATTTGCGTCTTTTTATGTTTTTTGATGAAGTGGATATGGTCGATGAATTTAAAATTAAAATTATGGAGATGTAGTCAGTGATGGACACTTTACATCAATCGTCTTATAGTGCATGGAATCATATTTATGATTATATTGATCCTATTGCGTTTGAAATGTTTGGAATCAATGTCCATTGGTATGGTATTGCCTATGTGAGCGCAATGCTAGTCGCATTTTTTATTGCTAAGGCATTTGTAAAGTATCACAATCAACGCTTTCCTATCACGCAAGAGTTGCTTGATAGCTTTTTTATTTGGGTAGAGATTGGCGTGATACTTGGAGGGAGAATCGGCTATGTGATGATTTATTCTCCTCAACACCGGTGGGATTATCTTTTGCAACCTTGGACGATGTTTAATCCTTATGTTGATGGTGTTTTCGTGGGGATTAGTGGGATTAGTTATCATGGAGCACTAGTTGGCTTTGTCTTGGCAGCAATTTTGTTTTGTGTGGTTAAAAAGCAAAATTTCTTTATTTTTATGGATCTTTCGGCAATTTCTATTCCTTTAGGCTATGTGTTTGGGCGATTAGGTAATTTTCTCAATCACGAACTTTATGGGAGAGAGATACAAAGTGATAGTTTTGCACATCATATAGGAATCTTAGTCGATGGGACTTTGCGTTACCCAAGTCAGCTTTTTGAGGCTTTTACGGAGGGGGTTGTCGTCTTTATCGTGATGATTTTATTGTTTAAATACGCAAAGCGTCCGGGAAGTTTGCTCGTGTTATATGGGTTTTTATATAGTCTTGCGCGGTTTAGTTGTGAGTTTTTTCGTGAAGCTGATTCTCAAATGGGCTATTATGCGTTAGGTTTGTCAATGGGGCAGATTCTAAGTCTTGTGATGATAGGGGTGAGTGTGATTTTGGCTTTGATTGTGTTTTTGAATCCCTCATATAAGGCTTATCCGCAAACAAAACACGCAAAAAGGAAAAAGCGATGAGCTTTAAAAAAGCCTATATGTGGCTTATTTTCGCTGTGCTAACCGAAGTCTTGGCTACAAGTTTTATGAAAGCAAGCCAATATCAAATATGGGGATTTGTGTGTATGTATGCAATGCTTGTCTTTTCATATTATTTTATGGCACTTTCACTCAAAAAACTTTCTATAAGTGTAGCTTATGCTATCTGGGAAGTTTTAGGTGTTTTGTGTGTAGTAGGCATAGGGATTTTTTATTTTAATGAGATTCTCACACCCAAACAGACAATAGGTATAGCCCTTTCTATTGGCGGTATTATGTTGATTAATATCGCAGAACTCAAAAATCACAAAGCAGATTCAGAATCTCCGCAAGAGTAGGGAAATGTGATGAGCTGGGCGTTGGTATTTGTGTTGTGTGCGGCGATTCTTGATGTCATTGCGAATTTGTTTTTAAAAAAATCTCATAGCTTTACACACAAAGGATATGCAGTGGGCTGTATTCTAATGGTTTGGGCTGCTTTTAGTGCTTTGGCTTTAGCGATACAGACTTTACCTTTGAGTGTGGCTTATGCGACTTGGGGAGCAGTAGGGATTATAGGGACGAGCATAGGCGGCTATATTGTTTTTAAAGAGCGTTTAGGAATGATAGGCTATATCGGTATCGCAATGGTTGTATGCGCAGTGATTTTACTTAATTCATAAATTGAAATATGCTAGAATCTAGCAAGAAAGGAAGAAAAATGTTAGATAAAAAAATGAATCTTCATAGCTTTAAGGCAAAAAAAGGCAAGGAAAAAATCACTTCTATCACGGCTTATGATGCTTTGATGGCAAAGATTTTTGATGGTGAAGTCGATATGATTTTGGTTGGAGATAGTCTCAAGATGAGCTTTGGTGGTGAGAGCGAGACATTAGGGGCAAGTATGGAAGAGATGATTTATCATACAAAAGCAGTGTGTAAGGGCGTAAAATATTCTTTTGTCATAGCGGATATGCCTTTTGGAAGTTATGCGACTAAAGATATGGCACTGACGAATGCCCTCCGATTCTATAAAGAAACTGCTACTGATGCGATTAAGCTTGAGGTGGGCTTGGAGAAGCTAGACATTGTGCGTTCTTTATGCGATGAGGGTATTGCGGTGATGGCGCATATTGGCTTAAAACCTCAATTTATGCGGTTTGATGGAGGGTTTAAGGTGAAGGGTAAAGAGGAAACCCAAGCTAAAGAATTACTTCAAACAGCCTTAGCAATGCAAGAAGCAGGAGCTTTTGGGATTTTGATTGAAGGTGTGAAATCCGATGTCGCAGCACAGATTACAGAATCTTTAGAGATTCCCACTATCGGCATTGGTGCGGGGGTGGATTGTGATGGGCAGATTCTCGTGTGGAGTGATGTATTTGGATTTTTCGATGAGTTTAAGCCTAAATTTGTCCGCCGTTATTTAGAGGGTAAAAATTTACTCAAAGACGCAATTAGAGCATATGCAAGTGATGTGAAAAACAAAGCATTTCCTCACTCACAAGAGAGTTATTAGAATCAATGGAAAAAATTTCAATCCAACACTCATCAGATTCTAATTCATCTCGCAATAATCGCATTGTAGAGGTGCAAAAGATTGATATTGAATCGCATCAGGAAGTCTCGTTGCGCCCAAGTGTGTGGGAAGAATACATCGGACAGGAAAAAATCAAAAAGAATCTTAAAGTTTTTATTGAGGCAAGTAAAAAGCGACAAGAATGTTTGGATCATATTTTATTTTTTGGACCACCCGGACTAGGCAAAACAACGCTAAGTCATATCATTGCTAATGAAATGCAAAGCAGCATTAAAATAACCGCTGCGCCGATGATTGAAAAGGCGGGAGATTTAGCGGCGATTCTGACAAATCTCAATGAGGGAGATATTTTATTTATCGATGAGATTCACCGCTTGAGTCCTGCTATTGAGGAGATTCTCTATCCTGCAATGGAGGATTTTCGACTAGATATTATCATCGGTTCGGGTCCTGCAGCGCAAACATTAAAAATCGATTTGCCTCATTTTACTCTTATTGGTGCGACCACGCGTGCAGGTATGCTTTCTAATCCTTTGAGAGATCGTTTTGGTATGAATTTTCGATTGCAATTTTATGAATCTATCGAATTGGCACAGATTATTTTAGCCGCTGCTTCTAAGTTAGGCAAGACTCTCTCTCAAGTAGCTGCTAATGAGATTGCTAAACGTTCAAGAGGGACACCGCGTATTGCATTAAGACTTTTACGAAGGGTGCGGGATTTTGCCGATGTGAAAGGAGAAGAAAATATCAGTTTAGAGTGCGCCCAATACGCTCTTAATGAATTGGGTGTCAATGAGTTTGGCTTTGATGAGCTTGATTTGCGTTATTTAGAGATTCTCGCAGAATCTCGAGGCAAGCCTATTGGGCTGAATACAATTGCTGCAGCAATGAGCGAAGATGAGGTTACTATAGAAGATGTGATTGAGCCTTATTTGCTTGCTAATGGTTATTTAGAACGCACTGCAAAAGGACGAATTGCGACTTTTAAAACCTATGAATTGCTCAAAATTTCATTTTTTGAAAATAGAGGTTTGTTTTAATTTTTTGTTATTTTGTTTCTTTTTGTTAAGATTCTGACCGACTTTTTTAAAAGTGTGTTGATTCTAAACTGCCTCTTTTGTCGTGTGTAGTTTATACACATACCGATTTTTCGTTTTTTTTTTTTTTGTTTCAAAAGTTTATAATAATTATTTTTTTATATTTAGTATTATATAAAAAACCTTTAGGAGTATTGATGTCATTTTTAAGAAATTTAAGCATTGGTAATAAAATTAGTATTCTTTTAACATTAATTTTATTGGTGGGTAATGTTGCTGTATTAGTGCTTGTATCGATTAATATTGAAAAAAGTATGCAGGAAGAAGCAAAAAAACTTTTGCTCACATCAGCTATTGGTGATGCTCATAATGTAACAGGTTATTTTGAAGCTACAGGTGTGAGTTTAGAGGGTATATCAAAAGCTGTAAGTGCTAATATCAAGGCTTCTCAAGCAATGAGTAGTATCACTTTGGGGAAATTTTTAGAATATATCGTTGATCATGATAGTGTCATCATAGCGAGTTATATCAAAATTGATCATTCTGATTTTGATGCAAGAACACAAAAAGGTTTTGTGATGATTGATAGAGAACCTAATGTTTTTGACAAGGGCGTGGAGTTTGCTTCACTTGATAAAATAAGAACTAAAGGGGGTCAATCAATCATTGAGGCGTTTAGAGATGTCAAAGCGGTGAAAAGTAAAAATTCCGAAGTTATGGTTTCTGACCCTACAAGTGTGATGCTAGAGGGTAAAGAATCTAAGGCTATCAGCATTGCTTTTCCTATTAGAGATGGCGACAAACGCATCGGAGTTGTGGGTGTGTTGATTGATATGAGTAGTCTTACTCAAAAGATTCTTAACGACAAAGATAAGATTTTTGAACATTCTATTCGTCTATTACTTGGCAGTAATGGAATCTTGACAATGTATTCTGATGGCACAAAAATAGGAATACCTCTTCTTGACATTAATGCGACTGAAGGTGCAAAGAAAACTATTGCATTTCAAGCAAGTAAAGAAAGTGATGGAGATGTCATAGAGCTTGAGGCAAGCACAGGGCAAAAAGGTCTTGCGGCTTTGTATAATTTTGAGATTTGGGATAATGTGTATTGGACAATGTTTGATTTCGCACCTTATGAAGAGCTGTTCCAAGCATTGCGTTCTGTGGAAAGAAGTATGCTTGCGGTGCTTATAGTGGTGATGATATTAGTGAATCTTATCGTGATTGGTTATGTTAAATGGGTCATACAAAAAGATATTCACAGAATCTATGAGGGGCTTAAAAACTTCTTTGCATTTTTGAAACGCGAGACGGACGATGTGGCAACAATTCATATTGATAAAGGTGATGAGTTGGGCAAAATGGCAGCGCGTATAAACCAAGCTGTCAAGGATATTAAAGAATACACCCATATTGATAATTTGGCTTTAGAGCAAGCAATTAATTCTGTGCATCAGGTAGAGCAGGGTAATTTAAGCGTGAGACTTGATGCAAAGCCTAACAATCCCGGACTTCTTAAACTTCAAGAGATACTCAATGAATTATTGGAAGTTTTGCAAAAGCGTGTGGGGAGTGATTTGAATCGTATTCATGATATTTTTGAACAATACAAATCATTTGACTTTACAAGCTCTATCCCTAATGCGGTAGGAAATGTCGAAGTTACCGCTAATATATTGGGGGAAGAGATTTGCCAGATGCTTAGAATCTCTAGCGGATTTGCGGAGGAATTAGCCCAAAAAGCACGAGATCTTGATGAATCTGTATCCAAACTCACTGAAGGTTCGACTTCTCAAGCATCTTCATTAGAGCAAACAGCGGCTGCAGTAGAGGAAATCACTTCATCAATGCACCATATCTCTGATAAAACCAATGAAGTGGCTAATCAAGCTAATGATATTAGAAATATCGTGGGTATTATCCGAGACATTGCAGACCAAACTAATCTCTTAGCTCTTAATGCAGCTATTGAAGCAGCAAGAGCAGGAGAACACGGCAGAGGATTCGCAGTCGTTGCTGATGAAGTAAGAAAACTTGCAGAAAGAACTCAAAAGTCTTTAGGAGAAATAGAAGCCAATACAAATCTTCTCGTGCAATCTATCAATGATATGGGAGAAAGTATTAGAGAACAAACCACAGGTGTTACTCAAATCAATGAAGCTATCTCTCATTTAGAATCTGTTACACAAGAGAATGTAGAGATTGCACATCATACCGAGACGATTTCCGAAGTGGTAGATCGTATCGCACAAGATATACTTGATGATGTGAAAAAGAAAAAGTTTTAGCGGTTTTTAATCATATCCGCGATGAGAAAAGCCATCTCAATGGCTTGAGTCGCGTTCAGTCGAGGGTCGCATTGGGTGTTGTAGTTACAAGCTAAACCTTCTTCAGTGATTGCTTGACTGCCACCGATGCACTCGGTTACATTTGCTCCCGTCATCTCTAAATGCACACCGCCCGCATAACTTCCACACGCTTTGTGAATCTCAAAAAAGCTTTTGACTTCATCAAGCACACGATCAAATAGACGTGTCTTGTATCCATTGCTTGCTTTGATTGTATTGCCGTGCATAGGGTCGCAACTCCACAGAATCTCCCGCCCTTCGGTATTAATGGATTCTAAAAGTTTGGGGAAGTTTTGTTTGATTTTATCAGACCCCATACGCACGATGAGATTCAGTCTTCCTCTTTCGTTATGAGGATTAAGAATGTCGCAAATCCCCATAATTTCTTCCTTAGTCGCATTAGGTCCGATTTTCACACCGACAGGATTCTTCACACCGCGTAAAAATTCGATATGTGCTTCATTAAGCCCTCTTGTGCGCTCACCAATCCATAGCATATGTGCGGAGCAGTCATACCATTCGTTTGTGAGAGAATCTTGCCGACAAAGCTGCTCTTCATAATGCAATACCAAAGCTTCGTGAGATGTGTAAAAATCAGTCTCCCTAAGCGTGGGGAGGTTATTAGAATCAATCCCACAAGCTTTCATAAAATCCAATGCTTGTGTGATACGCGATGCAAGCTCTTCGTATTTTTGCCCAAAAGCATTATCTTTGACAAAGCTAAGATTCCATTGATGGACTTGGTTTAAGTCAGCAAAACCTCCTTGCGCAAATGCACGCAAGAGATTAAGAGTCGCCGCACTTTGATGATAGGCTTGAAGCATTCGATTAGGGTCATGCTCACGGGCTTCTGGAGTGAATGCCATTGCATTGATCATATCACCACGATAGCTTGGCAATTCTAATGTGCCATCAGATTCTGTATCGTTTGAGCGAGGTTTTGCAAACTGCCCTGCAATACGCCCGACTTTGATGATTGGACAAGAAGCTCCAAATGTCAGAATCGCCCCCATTTGTATGATTACTTTAAACAAATCACGGATATTAATAGCATTAAATTGTGAAAAGCTTTCGGCACAATCGCCTCCTTGTAGCAAAAATGCTTCTCCCGCGCATGCTTTTGCAAGCTGTGCTTTAAGTGCCCTTGCTTCACCTGCAAAAACAAGGGGAGGGTAACTTTTGAGCTGTGATTCAACGGATTCTAAAAGCTGTTGATTTTTATAGGTTGGGTGTTGCTTGATCGGTTTATGACGCCAACTTTTGGCATTCCATTCATTCATTTTCTCTCCTTTGTAAAACTCAAAAGCGATTTTAACACTTTTGAGCTAAAATGCACTTGAGATGATTATTTGGATTTTTTATAGACATTAAGAGCTGCTGGAGCTTGCATTGTAGGCATCATTTCAAGTCGGTTGATATTCACATGTGAGGGCAAACTTGCCACCCACAATACACTTTGCGCAATGTCTTGGGGCAAAAGTGGCTGTGTATTTTCATAAACAGAATCCGCCTTTGCTTGATCACCCTTGAAACGCACGAGTGAAAATTCACTTCCCCCGCACAAACCCGGCTCAATATCTGTAACGCGAATATTTTTATCATACAAATCTGCCCGAAGATTGAGGCTAAATTGTTTCACAAATGCTTTTGTCGCGCCATAGACATTGCCACATGGATAAGGATAAGTGCCAGCAATCGAACCGATATTGATGATATGTCCATGACCTTGCGCCACCATTTGAGGTAAAAGTAAATGTGTGAGTTTGATTAGGGCTAAGACATTGACTTCAACCATTGTTTCCCAATCGTGTATATCGGCTTTGTCGGCACTATCAAGCCCTAATGCAAGTCCGGCATTATTGATGAGAATATCAATAGATTGAAATTCTGCAGGGAGAGTGCGAATCTTTGCGTGGATACTTTGCGTATCTCGCACATCGCAGACAATTGTTTGAGCAAAGATTCCTAGCTCGTTTTGGAGATTTTTGAGCTTAGATTCTCTTCTTGCAAGGAGAATGACACGATGTCCATTTTGAACAAAAAGTCTTGCAATTGCTTCACCAAATCCGCTTGAAGCTCCTGTGATTAATGCGATCATTGATTACTCCTTTTGTGGGTTTTAAGTGCAAAATAGTGTTTATCACGCTCTTGTTTAAATTCGATAACTTCTTCTTTGACAAGTTCATTGATTAGGCGTTTGAAAGTCTTTTTGCTGATGTGAAATCTATCAAAAATCTCTTGAGGTTGCGAGGAGAAGTCAAGCCTTAAAGGCATCGCATCAATGAGCTGTTGTTTGTGTGTTTGGTGATAGGGCGCAAGAAGTGTGAGGTCAAGTTTCCCATCGGGACGAGCCTTTTTCACATAGGCTTCAAGGGTGCTTCCTAGTGTCAAAGGGGTGTTGAGTTCGTTGTGATAAAGCAAGCCATAATATTTTTGATTGACGACGCAGCCCATACCAAGCGGTGTTTGCTCAAAGACTAAAATTTCTACTTTCGTGTGAGGTGGGATTTTGGAGGGTTTGAGATAGTCTTTGATATTTTGTTTAGCAATTAAGCGGGATTGTTTGTCAAGAGCGATTTTTATTACGACTTTTTGGCTGATTTGAAAATATTGTGGGGATTTGGTGGGCATAAAAAGATCTTTGTCTAAGCCCATATCTAAGAAACACCCAGAATCTGTGCGACTGATAATTTCTAAGGCTATTATCGTTCCTAGCTCTGCTTTGGGAATCTGTGTCGTTGCGACTGGGCGATCATCAGAATCTGTATAGACAAATACTTGCAAATGATCATCTGTTTTTGCATCTTTGGGGAGAAATTTTTGAGGAAGAAGAACTTCTTGAATATCTAGTGCATTGTGAGGGTGATGTGCTATCTTAGTGAATGGAGTAAGATATGCGCCATTTTTTGAGAATCTCTTAATAGAGAGGGTTTGGGTTTGTCCCATAAGAATAGAAGTGTGCATTATAAACGCGCTTTAGATAAAAGAATTTCAAACTCTTTAATTTCTTGTTCTTGAGATTGGATAATGCGTTGGGCAAGGGCTCTTACTTGCTCATTTTGCGTATATTTGAGAATCTCTTTTGAGGTATCAATCGCACACTGATGATGAAGAATCATCAGTGCAAGAAAGTTTTTATTGATGTTTGGCGTGAGATTTAAATCGTTCATTTCTTGTATCATTGTATTTTTGTCTGATTTAGCTTGTTGGTTAAAAAGTGTAACTTCTTTGGGGCTATAAAGTTTTTTCTGTGTTTCTAGTGTCGGTAGCAATATGCCAAATTCTTCAATTTCAGCTTTTTGGTCTTTGATGATTTTTTGTGCAATCTTTCTGATTGTCGGATTCTTGGAGTATTTAAGCACGATTTGTGAAGCATCAATCGCACCTTGATGATGGGGAATCATATTTGTGATATAGTTCAAATCTAAATAATCACTTTCCAAAAATTTTTCTTGCATTATGGGTTCTTGTATTGCGTTTATGATGGTTTGAGAGGGGGTTGGTTTGGGCGCACTTATGGGCTGCTTTTCTTGTTGGTTAGAAGGGGGATTTTGATGCGTGTCTTGGATAATTTGAGCATTTAAGTTTAGCAACATTCCCCATATAATGAGCATTTTTTTCATACCAAAACCTTCGTTTTTTATTTTATGGTATCAAAAATTAGTTTATCATCTTTAAATCATTGTAGGTGTTATTTTATAAAATACCATTTTTGTAAAGAAGACAAAATTCTCTTGCAATACGCGGATTCTTACTGCCCTTAAGTGAAGCAAAATTTAACGCTTTTTGTCTCCAAAGCTCTTCTAATGGTATGGGTGATATATAGGTTTCTAGTAATGTGTGGATAAGCGAGAGAAACTCTTGTGTGCCTAAAGTATAGAATCCTAAAGTAAGCCCGAAACGATCACTTAAGGAAAGTAATTCATCGTGAGCATCATTGAGGTGCATAGTGTCTTGAGGATAGGTTTCATCAATAAGATGTCGTTGATTAGAAGTCGCATACAGCAAGACATTAGAGGCTTTTTGCTCAAATGAACCTTCCAAGACACTTTTTAAAGCTTTATAGCTTTCATCATTTGCATCAAAAGAAAGATCATCGCATATTATAATAAATCGATAGGGCAAATCCCGCACAGAATCAATACATAAAGGCATAATAGCAAGGCTATTTTTTGGGATTTCTATCACTCGTAAAAGAGTATTGGGTGTGTGTAGAAAAGAGCCTAACACACATTTGATTGCCGAGCTTTTACCACAGCCTCTAGCACCCCACAATAAGGCATTGCAAGATTCTTCGCCTTGAATGAATTTTTGTGTATTGCGTTGGAGTGATTGTAGTTGAGAATCTATCCCTTTAAGTGCATCAAAAGAGAGCGTATCCCATTGGGCAATGGGCTTAAAATATCCGCCATAATCTTCAAATTTCGGGCGATAGATACAAGCTAAAGTCGTGTCAAAATCAAATTTAAACATCATATTTATCTTTATTTTTGTGATTTATCCGCATTGCAGCACAAATTTTTGATGAGTATCAAGCGTGATTTTGACATTACCGCCTTTTTTGAGTTGTCCAAAGAGAATCTCATCGCTAAGTGCAAGTTTGATATGCGTGTCGATGATTCTGCGTATTTCTCTTGCACCAAGTGCTTTATCAATGCTTTGTGAGGCAAGTTGATGTAAGGCTTTATGGGTGATGCTAAGGTTAATTTGACGCTCTTTAAGATGCTGTGCTAGATCATTGATGTATTTTTTTGCAATCAAGAGATATTCTTCTATGCCTAAAGCATTGAAATGTATCACACAATCAATGCGACTGCGCAATTCGGGAGAGAAAAGATGTTTGATTGCCGTGTCATTTTTGCTCGACATATCAGCATTGAATCCTAGCACATTAGCTTCTTTACTTCCTGCATTGCTTGTCATAATGATAATGACATTTTTAAAATCTGCTCGATTCCCAGCATTATCTGTCAAACTCGCTGAATCAAGAATCTGCAAAAGGATATTGTAAATATCTGCGTGAGCTTTTTCAATCTCATCAAGGAGCAACACACAATGAGGTGTTTTGCGTATCGCATCGACAAGCAATCCGCCTTGTTCGAACCCGACATATCCTGCAGGTGCGCCAATGAGCCGTGAAACGGAATGAGATTCCATATATTCACTCATATCAAATTTGCAAAATTCAATGCCTAACTCTTTTGCTAACTCTTTTGCTAACTCCGTTTTACCTACGCCACTAGGACCTGCAAAGAGAAAACTCCCGATAGGTTTTTCTCCTTCGGTCAATCCGGCTTTATTTTTCTTGATGACATTGACTAGCTCATCAATGGCTTTGTCTTGTGAGAATATACGCTCTTTAAGTTTGTGGGCGAGATTCTGAAGAGTTTTGCCTTCACTCTTGTTGATTTGAGATTTGGGGATATGCACACTTTTGCTAATCACAGATTCAATGTCTTTGAGTGTGATAACAGGGATTTTTTCTTCGGTTTTGCCAGAGATTCTGAAATTTGCTCCGACTTCGTCAAGCAAATCAATCGCCTTATCGGGAAGAAATTTATCACTGATATAACGATGAGACAAATCCACACACGCCTTAAGAGCGACTTTAGAATATTTGATATGATGATAAGATTCATAAATTGGTGCAAGCCCTTCTATGATTTTGTAGCAATCCTCAAGGCTTGGTTCTTTTACTTCTACCTTTGCAAAGCGGCGCACAAGGGCTTTATCTTTGTCAAAATGTTGTTTAAATTCAGTAAAAGTAGTCGCACCGATGCAACGCAAAGTGCCATTAGCAAGAGCAGGTTTTAAGAGATTGGACGCGTCAAGATTCGAACCCGAAGTCGCCCCAGCTCCTACAATTGTGTGAATCTCATCAATAAATAAAATACTATGAGGGATTTTAGCGATTTCAGCTAAAACGCCCTTAAGACGTTTTTCAAAATCACCACGATATTTGCTTCCCGAAATCATTGAGCCAATGTCAAGTGCAAAAATCTGCGCATCATGCAGGACTTTAGGCAGTCGTTTATGATGCACCTCTAATGCCAATCCCTCCGCAATGGCTGTCTTCCCTACACCCGGCTCACCGACAAGGATAGGATTATTCTTTTTGCGTCTGCACAGAATCTCACTCACCCTCCAGATTTCATCTTCTCGCCCGATGACAGGATCGATTTTATTTTCTTGTGCAAGTCGTGTGAGGTTTTTTGTGTATTTTAGCAAATAATTTTCAGCTCTTTCAGGGCTTTCGGTATGATCTTGTGTGGATTCTTGTTCATCTTGAGTGATGACTTCTAGCACACTCAAACGATCAATACCTTGAGATTTGAGAATCTTTGTGCTAAAGCTTTGTGTTTCTTCTAAGATTGATGCGATGAGATCCCCGACATCAATATTTTGTTTATTGCTACTTTGGGCGTGATTCATCATCGAACTCATAATGCGATCAAGTGCAGGGGTTTGACGCGGATTAGTGATAATATGATCGGTGAAAGGAATGTATTTTTTGAGATAAAGGCTTGTCATTTGCACCATTTCTTGGATATTGCCTCCGCATTTTTGCAGGATAGATTTACCTTGTGTATTGTTAAGCGTGGCGAGAAATAGATGCTCGGTCGTGAGGATATTGTGTCGCATTTCGCGTGCAATATCAATAGATTCGTTAAAAATCAATGTAAGATTCTGTCCAATCATTGTATTCCTCTTAATTAAGGCATTTCTTCTGTTTTGACTCGCAGAGGATAGCCGTGTTTATGTGCTTTTTCTTTGACGATTTGTGTTTTAAGCTCGGCAATATCATAAGTATAAATGCCGCATACCCCTATACCTTCATTATGGACTTTAAGCATAATTGCCATTGCTTCATCAGTCGTCTTTTCAAATACTTCTACTAGAATATTCACGACAAAATCCATCGCTGTCCAGTCGTCATTTAAAAGGAGGACGCGATACATTTTAGGCTGCTCTAATAATACCTCTAGGCTTGTTTCAAATGCTGTTTGTGCCAAAATTTATCCCTCAAAAGTTTGATTTAAGCTCCATCATTTTAGCAAAAATAAGTAAAACATTGTTTATTTATTTTTGTTTTGCTTACTTTTGATATTGCAAATGAATGAGAATCTTATCATTCATTTGCTTGAGTTTGCATAGAGCATTTTGCTTTTAATGCGTGAGATTCTGTGTCAATGCAAAAATATAAAAATCTGCAAAAGAAGTGTGATTGGGATTCTTTTCGTCAAAAGGATATTTGTTAGGAATGACTTGAGAGAGATTCCAAGAAGGTGCATTTTCTTTGACCCAATCGGTGAATTTCCTGTGCTTGACATGTTCCCAGTGCAGCTCTGTTTTGTTGGAAGAATAGATAATGACAAAGGCGTATGAGGAGGCAAAGAGATGGCGCATATAAGTGTCAAATACAGAATCATCGACTAGATGATAAATCACATCAAGTGAAATACTTAAGGGCGATTGTGGCGGATTTTGTTGGAGGTATTCTTTGACTTCAAAGAATGTTTTTGTCTTATCGTTACTGAATTTTTGTCTGTTATTTTTAATAGCAGTGGGTGAGACATCAAGCCCGATATAAGAGGGAAACGCAAACAAAGCACATTGATTCCCATCGCCGCAACCCCATTCTAAAACATTATGGATAGAGTGTTCTTTGACAAAGGCATTAAGCACTTCTGCT
Organism: Helicobacter sp. MIT 05-5293; assembly: GCF_000765665.2. Taxonomy (NCBI): domain Bacteria; kingdom Pseudomonadati; phylum Campylobacterota; class Epsilonproteobacteria; order Campylobacterales; family Helicobacteraceae; genus Helicobacter; species Helicobacter sp. MIT 05-5293. The sequence continues at coordinate 10,006 of NZ_JROZ02000004.1, read as the reverse complement.
TTAAATTGTGCGAGATTATTGTAGCTCCCTGCACCCGATGCGCCAATATAGGCAATGCGGGCTTTGGATTTTATCTTATGCCCCCCCCCCCATTACTTCATCAGTATGTGATTTATATCGAATTTCCCAATATTCATCAGAATCAAATCGTATTTTTTCTTTGAGTTGTGGATAATGCGTCATCACATTGGCGAGTTGCTTATCATTTGCTCCCCCAAAGACATTGGTGCGATAGAGCGCAAGGTCGTGATTCCCGTCCCAATCCACATCATTAAGAGTAGGGATATTATCCTTTACAACATTGATTTTTGTCCCTTTGAGCAAAGCCATAGCAAAAAACCAAATATCATCAGCACTCGGGCAAAGTTTTAAGAACAAATCTTGTTTTAAAATATCTTCATGCAAGCAATGCGGAGGATAAAGCACACCACCTACACCTGTGAAAAAGTTTAAATATGAAGGTATGGTTTGTGTGTAGAGAATACTTGATTGCCATTGTTGGTAGGGTCGTATCTCTCCGTTTGAATCAAAAGAGATTCTGTGCGCTCTGTGGCAATGGATAAATTGAGGCTCTTTGAGATAGGCATCATAGAGGAGTTTTAGCCAATCTGGACTATATATCACATCATCATCGGCTGTAACGATTATAGAATCTTTAAAATCTTGCAGAGCGTGAATAAACTTATTGTAAGATCTAAGATTTCCTTGCACAAAGGCAATTTCTAGCCCACATTCACAAAAAGCCAAGAGTTTAGCAGGCAAATCTTGCTCTTTATTAGGGAATTCATTTTCAGTGAGATAAAGAACCACGCGATGAGGTTTGTGTGTCTGTATCAGTAAAGAATGCAATGTGTGGTGAATAAGTGGGATTCGTTTGGGATAAGAAGTCAGAGAGATGATGAGCTCTTGTGATTGTGGATTAGAATCTTGAGATTCTGCATTGCTCCCCCCCCCCCCGCTATTTTATTGTGATTAAGTGCATAAAGCGTGCCGGGTGTTTTAGAATCTAAAAAAGCTTCGATGATTTTATCGAAAGCGGCGATTCTCCTTTTGTGTCGGATTTTTTGCTTTTTTTCTCTGATGATGTCGCGCAAAAAACGAGGTAAAAGTTTCATAGCGGATTCCTTTGGGTAAGATAGCCTTTGATAGGGCATTATTGCGTCTTGGCTTTCAAAATATTTTAGCCTTAAGCAAGGGGATTTTATCATAAAATCTTATACGCATACTTAAACTATGATTTGTATTTGCGCAAGTTAAGTTAAAGAGTCTAAAGAAGATTTTTAGAATGGGTTTTTAGCTTTACATATTTTAATCAATAATGAACGTAGATCTAAAATGATATAATGCTGATTTTATTTTTATTTCAAAAGGAGATTTTAATGGCTAAATCGCGTTTAGATCCACTAGGTGGCATCAAAAGAAGATTAAATATTGTTAATGACAACTTATATCGTTTGCAGAGTTTGCAGAGAATCATCAGCACAAACCATGCAATACAAGCTTGTGTCCAGAATCAAGAGCATAAGGAATTGCTTTTTACAATGCTTCAAATGGGATTAAATGTAGTGGTAGATTCTCGTAAGTCTTGCATTGAAAATACGAAAAAGTATCTTAATGCTGTGCGTCCAGCACAAATTGATAATCTCGTGCGAATAGGTGGCAAAAGAGATGGCGGATATGTAATGTTACTACCCCCCCCCCATTAATAGCTCACAGCCAAAGGCAGTTTCTCTAGGTGTTTCTGATTTTTCCCCTTGGGATTTAGATATGGCAAAGATGGGCTATCAAGTCTTGCAATATGATGCAAGTATAAAAAAAGCTCCAGATACACATAAGAATATGATTTTTCATAGAAAATTTGTCGGGACAATAAGAGATCATCAAACCATTACTTTTGAAGATATTATGCAGCAATACAGCTTTGATGAAAAAGCCCATAATATATTACAAATAGACATTGAGGGTGCGGAGTGGGAGATACTTGAAAAACTTGATTTTAGCATATTTGAAAAATATTTTTCACAAATTATTCTTGAGTTTCACGACTGCGACCCTAGAAAATCACTACAAGCACAAAGACATATCTCCATACTAGAGAAGTTTCGCCATGCTTTTCAGCCAATACACTTGCATTATAATCCATGTCATTATCATGTTTATGTAAAAGATCGTTTTATGTCAAGTCTGCTTGAAGTGAGCTATGCGAGAAAAGACTTACTACCAAAGACTTTTATACTACGAAATGAATGCGGTGATATACCAAACCTTGATTATCCAAATCACGAATGGTTGCTGAATATCCCCATTTTATTTGAATAAGCTTTAATGATGCGATAGGCATTACCCAGTGATAAGATGATATGTGCTTGATATAAGCGCATATCTATATCGTATAAGAATCTCAAATACATTTATCACAATCGTCATTTATCAAAAATTCATTATAATTTTAGACTGATTGCGATAGAGATTTTCACTAAAATAAATAGAGAATCTTGATGCTAAAATATTCACCCTCAAAGGAATTTTTTGATAAAAGCTCTGTTTGTAAAGCATCTGTGGCAGATTCTGTGTGGGTTTGCCTTTTGTATCACGCAAGTTTGGGGTGTGCAGGATTCTACTTATGCACTAAGTATTGATGGCTCGCCCAAATATCCTATAAATTTCACACATTTTGATTATGCTAATCCTAACGCATCTAAAGGCGGGAGTCTTAAGGGATTCTCACTAGGGACTTTTGATAGTCTCAATCCTTTCGTGCAGAAAAACAATCCCGCCGCAGAACTCACGACACTTCTTTATAATACACTTACTATTCAAAGCCTTGATGAGCCTTTTAGTGAATATGGGTTGATTGCAGATTCTATTACTTTGGCAAAGGATTATTCATTTGTGATTTTTCATATTAATCCTAAGGCAAAATTTGCTGATGGCGTGAGTGTGAGCGCACAAGATGTAAAGTTTAGCTTTGAGACGCTTTTAAATCGTGGCAAAATTGAATACAAGCGTTATTATGCTGATGTCCAATCTGTCGAGATTCTGAATCCTCAAGAAGTCAAATTTACCTTCAAAACTAATACAAATAAAGAACTCCCCTTGATTCTGGGACAATTACCCATTTTACCGCAACATTTTTATATGCGTAATGGCGAGAATACTTTTGGTCAGAATCTATTAGAAATCCCTCTAGGAAGCGGCGCGTATCGGATTAAAAAGTTTGAAGTAGGGCGCAGTATCACCTATGAGCGCAATCCTGAATATTGGGCGAAAGATCACCCGACACAAAAGGGAATGTATAATTTTGATGAAGTTGTGATTGAATATTACAAAGATCCTGCAGTGGCGCAAAATGCTTTTATGGCGGGTGAGTATGATTGGCGGATTGAGACAAGTGCGAAAGTATGGGCGAGTGATTATCAAGGTGCGGCATTGCAAAGCGGCAAGATTATCCAAAAAGCCTTTAGACATCAGCTCCCTAGCACTTTTCAAGGATTTTTCTTTAATACTCGTAAAAGCCCTTTTGATAATATCAAAGTGCGCGAAGCTTTGTTGTATGCTTTTGATTTTGAATGGAGCAATCAGAATCTGTTTTTTAACCAATACACACGCACGACTAATATTTTTAATAATTCTCCTTTTGCGTCATCGAGAATCCCAACAGGCAGAGAAAAAGAAATACTCCTTAGCTATAAAGATTCTCTCAAAGATGAGCGAATATTATCGCAAGAATATATCATTCCACGCACTGATGGGCGTATCAAAGTAGGGGAAAACAAGCGAGAAAATCTCAAATACGCAAGGGATTTGTTGCAACAAGCAGGTTATCATATCCGTAATGGTGTGTTAGTCAATCAAGCGAATGAGCCTTTAGAATTTGAGATTCTCATTTCATACGAGGGATTTGAGCGGCTTTGTTTGCCTTTTGCACAGAATCTCCAAAAGCTTGGTATCAAAGCGACAATCAAGAATGTTGATAATTCACAATATATTAATCGTGTGAGAAATTTTCAATACGATATGGTGATTGAGCTTTTGGGGCAAAGTCTTTTTCCGGGTAATGAGCAAAATTACTATTGGGGGTCGTTTGTCGCAAATACAGCAGGAAGTAAGAATTTTGCGGGGGTGAGTGATCCTGTGGTCGATGATCTTGTCGCAAGGCTCATTGTCGCGCAAGATTCAGATGAAAGAAATGCCATAGGCAGGGCATTGGATAGAATCTTATTGTGGGGATTTTATGCAATCCCGCATTTTAATGTCCAAACTTTCCGCATAGCGTATTGGGATAAAATCGCTATGCCTAAAGATTCACCCCCTTATGGAATCGATCCTTACTTATGGTGGGCAAAGGCTCAATGAGCGTAGAGTCTTGTTTAAATCTAAAATGTTATAATATTGCCTTTATAGATTCTAAAAATCACGCTTTTTAAGGAAAAATATGCACCATTATTTGGATTTTATCAATGCTAAAGACTTGGAGAAAAATGCTATTTTTGGCTATTTGAAATGCGATGTGCAAGAGGGTAGAATCTTGCAAATAATGGCTCAATCTCTGCTTGAGGGGGAAATAGATTTTTGCGTAAATACCTTGCTTTCAAAGGTTTTCCCACACGCAAAGGGCGATTTGCTCACACAAAATGAAGTTAATCTCTCCTATTTGCCTAAGATTAGGAATCTTATTGAGCTTGGTTGGATTGCGCAAAGCTCATTTTTACAGCATAGAATCGGTGAGATTTCGTTGCTTGAATTGTATAATGATAATATTTGCCTAACCCATACTTTTTTGAAACTCCTTGAGGATGGCACACTTAATATTGATTTACCTGAAATCACACCTTATGAGGATCATTTAGAGTATCTCAAAGACCAGTTTGCTGTGATTGATATTTTGCAAAAGATGAGTGCGCTAAAATTTGCTCAAAAAATCAATTCCGCCGCACTCTCACGCGCAAGCTATCGTTTGAAACTCCTTGAAGACACGATAAGCGCGCGTTTAAATCTCACACAAAAAGATATTAGTATTATCTCTTTATGTAAAGAATACGCACTTGAAAATAAAGAGCAAATCATTTTTTTCGCTTTGTTGAAAGAGGAATATTCTGGGAGTGATGAGAATCTGCGCGATATGAATCATCTTTTAGAGCTTGTCAGTCAAGATGAATACGACAAAATCAAGCACCGCGTCTTGCTTGATGAAAATTCAAAACTTGTGCAAAAGGGATTGGTTGATTATGATGAGTTGCTTAGTCCTTTTGGGGGAATCTCACGCACATTTTTTATTCCCGAAAATATTTTGCAAATGATCATTCACCCCACTAAAAAGAAAAAACGCATTAAGATTAGCCTTGATAGCATTATCAAGGAGCAAGAAGTGTTTGAGCTTTTAGAGCCTAAATACGATATGAGCGAGATTATCCTTGATCGTCAAACGCGTGAAATTTTAGAGAATCTCCTCTCGCAAATGGATAGTAATGTCGTGCGCTTACTCAAACTCTGGGGGATTAAAGACAAAAAAAGAGGCATTGATGCGAAGATTCTCTTTTATGGTGCGCCCGGCACAGGCAAGACAATCAGCGCGCTTGCACTCGCAAAAAGTCTTAAAAAGCAGATTCTTAGTTTTGATTGCTCAAAAATTCTCTCTATGTATGTTGGAGAATCTGAAAAAAATGTCCGCAAGATTTTTGATAATTATCAAGAGATTTGCAAAAAAATCAAAAACGAACCTATCTTACTGCTTGATGAGGCGGATCAGTTTCTTAGCACGCGCAATACAGGTGGTCATAGCGTAGATAAAATGCACAATCAAATGCAAAATATTTTCCTAGAACAAATTGAGCGATTTGAGGGAATCTTGATTGCTACGACAAATCTTCTTGAGACTTTTGATAGCGCATTTTCACGGCGATTTAATTATAAGATTCAGTTTAAGCGTCCGCATTTTGAGCAGCGCGTGGAGCTTTGGGATAAACTTTTGCCACAAAATGCAGAATTTAAGGCACTCCAAAGAATGGAGCTTGCTAAGAATCTCGCACAATACGACCTTAGCGGAGGACAGATTAATCTTGTGATAAAAAACACCGCTTACAAAGTCGCGACTAAAACTAAGCCGATTTTTACTCAAGAAGATTTCATCAAGGCGATTAAGGACGAATTGAGTGGGAATTTTGATGGCACAAAGAGTATGGGCTTTGGAAGATGAGAAAGATTATCTTGTAGTATTGCAGAATCTCCGAATTCTTATACTTATTGGAAAGATACCATTAGAACAATGTTAATCAAAGTGCTACAATAGAAAAATCCCTAAGAAAGCAGGAGCTAAGACACTTTTGGAGATTTTAAGGAGTGAAGAGAAGGTAAAAGAATATAAAAAAGAGTTTTGGGAGAAAAGATGGTAGAAAAAGAGGAAGAGTATAGGCGAAAGCTACGAGAGAATTATCAAGAAATAAGCAGTAATCCCAATATTCCTTGGCATTTTTAGGTCGCATCGAAGTGGAGGAGGATTAAGCAATGCAAATCCATCAAACAAGGATAGAAAATGAAAGCTATAATTTTAATTAAAAAATTTTACGATTCTTTTATATTGCCCCCTTTATACAACACTATAACTTTCAACTTTGAAGCCAAGCTTTCTCGGAGAGAATATCTAGTTTTTTGGCTAAGCATCCTTATATTTGTTGTCTGTTTAATGATATTTACAATTTATGGTATCAGCTTTACTCGAGGGCTTTTTAGAATCTTATTTGACATTCAATATCCCAAATTGGATTTAGGAGATTTATTATTTTTTTATATGTTTGGCTGTATGGTGTCTATGGCAGTATTGACTTTGCCATTTTTTATCACAACAGCAAATCGCTTAAAAGATGCCGACATAAATGCGTGGATTCTGTTACCATTATTTATTTTAATGTGGTTATGGGGGACGAATTTATTGCAATTCCAATACAATAGCGAATCTACCCCTTTGATATATAAAATATTAAGCTATTCGTTAATGTTTATGCTTCCGTGTATAATTCTTTTGGCGGTATTTTTCCCCACCAAAAACAAACCATAAGCCAACTACAATAATATGTCTTCCACCCCCTCCATTTACACTTTACAAACAATCCTACAAAAAGACAAAGCTTATTCTACTTTAGGCATAGAGTTAAAATCTCCTAAAATGATAGATACTTATAACAACAATGGAAACTTTAGTATTAAACTCACAAATATTAACTTACAAGATACTAAACTTCTCTTTCTTTTATTCCCTTTAAAGATAATTATGAGGCTAATAATACCAAAGCATAAAAGATTCAAATAGAATCTAACCTTTGGAAGAAATAAAGGCATATGTGGATAAAGAAATGATGCCTTTCTTATGAGTGGAAAGGTGAATGGGTGTTTTTTTGAAGTTTATCATACAGAGATTCTAAAAGATGCTTGAAATAATAATTGATTGAAAAACAATTTCTTCGAAACGACGAGGGTCTTCCTTTTTTTATTAAAAAAATGAAATTTTGCGCACATTTTAGGAGAATCTTAGATTTCTGTAATGTGCGCCAAGTTAATTGCGTGCTTAAGAAGTTTCGAGCCTAATCTTTAAGGCTCTTCATATCAATCACATAGCGGAATTTTGCTTTGCCGCTCGTGAGGTTTTCATACGCTTCATTGATTTGTGTGATAGAAATCACCTCTGTTTCGGGATAAATCTTGTGTTGGAGCGAAAAGTCGAGCATTTCTTGAGTTTCTTTAATCCCGCCAATCAGAGAACCATAGACCTTTTTACCCGCCGCAAAAACAAGCCTTGTCAAGTCGATTGCAAGATTCTCATTTGCCGGTGGCAAGCCCACAATCGCCATTTCTCCGCCGAATTTGAGCAGCTCGAGATACGCATTCACATCATACGCGGTGGGAATCGTGGAGATGATAAAGTCAAACCGCTCTTTGCACGACTTTGTGTCGGTGTAGAGTGCCTTTGCGCCAAGCTCTAGGGCTTCTTTTTCTTTGTTTTTGTTGCGCGCAAACACGCTGACTTCTGCGCCCATTTTGAGCGCATATTTGAGCGCCATTACGCCAAGCCCGCCAAAGCCAGCCACAGCGACCTTATCGCCTTTTTTGACATTACTAAAACGAATGGGCGAATAGGTGGTGATACCCGCGCAAAGCAGCGGTGCGACCTTTTCAAGCGGCGCGTCTTGGGGGACATTCACCGCAAACTTTTCGCTCACCACGATGTTGTTTGAATACCCGCCATAAGTTGGCTCGTTGTCGTGGAAGTAATCGCGGCAGTCATAGGTGAAAACGCATTGTCCGCGTTCGCAAAACTGCTCTTGGCTTCTCTTGCACGCCTCGCATTCACCGCAACTATTGACCATACACCCCACACCCGCGTAATCGCCGACCTTGAACTTGCTCACATTTTTGCCCACCGCGACCACGCGCCCGGCGATTTCGTGCCCCGGGACCATTGGGAAGATGCCCTTGTGCCACTCTTCGCGTGCGCTGTGAATGTCGCTGTGGCAGATTCCGGCAAACAAAATCTCGATTAAGATGTCGTTTGCGCCCAGAGGGTGGCGCGAAAAGCTAAAGGGTTTGAAAGTGTCGCTTTTGTGCGCGACTGCATAGCCTTTGGCAGTGATTCTCTCTCCATTTTGTGCCTGTGTCAAATTGTCTTTTAATAGCATTTACATCTCCTTAACATTGAAATAAATCTTACAGAATCTGGATTCAAAATTATACCGCTTGATACCTAGTCTTTGTCAAGAGGTTTTGTAATGCTAAGCTTCTCAAACTCTTGATAATATTTCCATGAAGCTACAATGTCGGGACGATGAGATTTGATAAGCTCTAAGTGTTTATCGAAAATATTTTTACATTTTGCCCTTAATTGCGCATCTTTTTTAAAGTGTTCTAAGACATCTTCTTCAGTGAGTTTTTTTGCTTTTTCTTTTGCGTCTTGCTCTATAAGGCTAGGGATAAAGTCTTGTAAATATTCTTTAGTGCGCTGATAGAGTGGTATATTTTGTTTTAATCTCGCTTCATCGTTTTTATCAATGGCAATGCGCACCATATCGTGTGCCAGATTCCCTAATATTTCAGCACTTATATCTCGCTTATTTTCAAGGTGAAATTTTTTAAGGATATGGATAGTGATGCCTCCTTGTTTTGTCAGTGAATCTGTATCGTTTGTGTTGAATTTTTCTAAGTCTTGCTGATGGACATAGAGTGTAAGTGGCAACAAACAACCAAAGTCATGTGATCTTGTGAGAAAAAATTCTTTATCGCTTGCTTGGGGAGCAGGGACATTAAAAAGCTGTGCAAAGTTTGCCATTGTTTGTAGGGTTTTTTCTCCTACGATTTCTGACATATCCATAAAGCTTACTTTTTTCTCGTTAATATTGACTAGCTCTCTAAAAAGCTGTGTATCGTGGAAGCATATATAGCGACACTCAAGCCAATCTTCAGTCGCGCTAAGGTTAGGATAATAGCTAGATCCTATGTGATTTTTTGCACTGCTGTATTCTACGAGTTGGGTTAGGATAAAATCCTTATCAAAAGTGAGATTGAATCTCCTTGGGGCTTTGCCTAGTCTCCTGATACTCATATAATGTCTAAGCATACTTATAGGATCTCTGACTTGATTAAGACAGATGATTTGAGGAGAGGGGATTAGAGCATAAAGTTTTTTAGCATTATCATCTATGACGGAGAGATAATCCCTCATCGCAAGAATCCTAGCACCTTGATTAAGGTCATTAAAAAATGAGCAATAAGCAGATTTAGCACAATAATTCTCATCAAGATGTTGAGTAACCTTAATGCCTAGCTTTTCTAAAAATGGCTTGAACACACTCCCCGTGCCATGAGATTCAAATTTCACCATATCGCATTGTGGCAAAGGCACATTCATCTCCCATGCAAGTTCTGCAGGGATATTCTCATAGCTTAAGATAAGATGATGTATGGGTGTGTGTGATAGTGTATTTTTGTTGGGATTATGAGATTCTATTTTTTTATTGTG